>CALJZV010000298.1 GCA_937983475.1 uncultured Verrucomicrobiales bacterium | reverse complement strand
GATTTTTCCTTTGAGCCTCTGGCGCCGCGGTTTTCCTTGCGCCTGGCCGGGGGACTGGCCCAACTGGATGGAACCCTTCGATGTTCGTATGCAGAGCGAATGCTGGTTCCCGGCGTGTTTGCGCCAAATGAAGCACTGTGGCTGGCGGATGCCAAGGATTCGTTGCGCTACGCGACGCGCGATCTGCCGGCAGAGCAAGCCGCGATTGCGAGGCTTCAACGGGCTGGATTTTCGAGCCCCGATGCGCAGGGGAACATGCGGTTGGCAGGGCAGGAGCGCGTGCTCAATTTCTTCGCGCGGGATTTTGCGCGGCTAGAGAAGGAATGGAATGTCACGCTCGAGGAACGGCTTCAAAAAAGCACCGCGCAGAATATCGAGCGGATCGAGCCGAAATTCGAGGTGGTTTCGACTGGCATCGAGTGGTTTGACCTGGGCGTTTCATTTTCCACAAACCACGGGACAGTTTTTTCGCCGGCGGACATTCAACGGTTGATTCGCTCCGGCCAAAGCCACATGCGGCTGAAGAATGGCAAGATCGCCGTTCTGGACACCGGTGCGGTGGAGGAATTTAACGAAGTGATTGCCGATTGCGCCCCTCAACAGCGGGACGGACGATTCCGGATGCGCGGCGCTCAGGCTGGTTTTCTCCAGGCCACCGTAAAGGAGCAGGGCTGGAACGTCAGCGCGCCGGCCCAGTGGCGTGAGCAGGCAGGCCAACAAAGCGGTGAAATGAAGCTCGTCTGCCCGGCGCTAGGCGATTTGGAAACGGTGTTGCGCCCTTATCAAAAGCACGGCGTGGCATGGCTTCATTTTCTCAGAACCAACCGGTTCTCGGGAATTTTGGCCGACGAAATGGGCCTTGGAAAAACCCTTCAAACGCTGGCGTTCTTGCAATCGGCCAAGGCTGCGGCTCACGGAAGCGAGTCACTTCCCTGTTTGGTGGTCTGCCCGACCAGCCTGGTGCAGAACTGGGTTGCCGAGGCGCAAAAATTCACGCCGGGACTGAAAGTGCTGGCGATTTCAGGGCCAAACAGGTCGGCGCTGTTTGACCAATTGCCGCAATGTGATCTCGCTGTCACCAGCTACGCGCTGATCCGGAGAGATGCCGACCGTTATCACTCCGTCGAGTTTGACACCGTGGTTCTCGACGAGGCGCAACACATCAAAAACCGCCAGACCCAGAACGCGCAGGCCGTCAAGGCCGTTCGCTCGCGCCATCGCCTGGTGCTCACCGGCACGCCCATGGAAAACTCGGTTCTCGATCTATGGAGCATTTTTGACTTTCTCATGCCGGGCTATCTGGGCAGCGCGCAGGAGTTCCGCGAGCGCTATGAAATTCCAATCACCCGTGAGAAAAATAAGGCGGCACAGTCGCGACTGGGCCGGCGGTTGCGCCCCTTCATTTTGCGTAGGCTCAAGCGCGAAGTCGCGTCCGATCTTCCGCCGAAGATCGAGCAGGTGTCGTTCTGCGATTTGACCGATGAGCAGAGGGCAGTTTACCAGCAGATTCTCGATGCCAGCCGCAAGGAGGTGCTTGAGGCAGTGGGTGCGCAGGGTGTCGCTAAAAGCCGAATGGTGGTGCTGACGGCGCTGCTGCGTTTGCGGCAGGTCTGCTGCGACCTGCGGTTGCTGAAACTGGATTCAAAGGAAAATGAAGCGGCGTCGGCGAAGCTCGACCTGTTCGGCGAACTGCTTCAGGAAATCATCGACGGCGGGCATCGCGTGCTCGTGTTCAGCCAGTTCACCACGATGCTGGGGTTGATCCGCGATCGGCTGGCTGCGGAGGAAATTGATTAGTGTTAGCGCTATGGCGCGACCCGGGACCGCGCCGCCGTGGTGAAACGGTTTCAGGAAAATGGAACGGTTCCGGTGTTTTTAATCAGCCTCAAGGCAGGCGGCGTTGGCCTGAACCTCACAGGCGCCGACACGGTAATTCATTTTGATCCGTGGTGGAATCCTGCCGTGGAAGACCAGGCGACCGATCGCGCCCACCGCATTGGGCAAAAACGCGTTGTGACCAGTTACAAGCTGATAGCCCGGGACACGGTAGAGGAAAAAATTCTTCGCCTGCAAAACCAGAAGCGCGACGTGATCAAAGCAACACTTGTTGGGGAGGAAAATCTGGCCGAGGCACTGACGTGGGAGGAAATTCAGGAACTGCTGGCGTGACGGTGGCGGAGCCGTTTTGCATGGCCGAAATATCCAGGGTCGGGCAGGGGAGATGCTGCTCGGTCAGCTCGACGCGGACATGCGAGGCACCGATTTTCTGAAGGCGCTCGTTGACGGTTTTATATGCCAATTCAGGCCGGTTGCAATCCCGGCTCAAATGGCCGAGGAACACGTGCTTTAACTCGGCGGACATCACCTCTTGGGCGGCGTCTGCGGCAGCGTCGTTGGACAAGTGACCGTGTCGGCTGAGGATGCGCTGCTTGAGGCTCCACGGGCGGCGAATGTCCTCCTGAAGCATCTTCACATCATGATTGGCCTCCAGCACCAGCACATGGGCCGGGCGCACCCGTTGCAGCACCAGCTTGGTGGCGTGGCCCAGGTCCGTCAGAAAACCGATGTTCCCTGCGGGTGTGCGGAGCAGAAAACCGACGGGGTCGCTGGCGTCATGCGGCACGGAAAAGGTTTCCACTTGCAGGTCGCCCACCTCAAATGCTCCGCCTGTAATGAAGGTCTGGCAATTGAGGCGAATGCCCATCTGAGATTCAATTGCCTCACGAGTCAGCCGGTTGCAATAAATCGGCACGTTCAGCTTTGAGGCCAATGCGGCCAGCCCTTGGACGTGATCGGAATGTTCGTGCGTGATCAGGATGCCGTCGAGGCGCTCCGGGGAGCGGGCGATGCGGGCCAAACGCTCGCGGATTTGACGGCCGCTGAACCCGGCGTCAATCAGCAAACGTGTTTGGCTCGTTTCCAGATAGGCACAGTTTCCCGAAGAACCGCTGCCAAGGATGGTGAACTGAACGGACACGCGGTTGACGGTATGAAATCGTTGCCACGCGCGGCAATGTTTTTCCGGTGAAGGAAGAGTTTTTATCAGGGAAAGAATTAGCCGGCATTCAAAGTTTTCCCAACCGGCCAGGACTTGAAGATCCGTTGGATTTTTTGATACTCGGGTCATTCCTCCAAGTGGATAAAAGTCAGGATTTGCTTATGAGAAAATATTCCTTGGTAGCTGCCGCGGCGGTGTTTTGTGGCGTGGGCGTGGTTTCATGTTTTGCGGCGCCGGTGATTACGGTTTCACAGGGCGAGGAGGGCGATTTGCCGGTGCTTTACAGCACCAACGATATCTTGCACGGAGTCATCGCCACAGAACTACCCGGAGACCAAGGATGGCATGGGGCGAACAGCGACCCGGCAGACCGGTTGTCGGCGTTTACCGATGGGCAGGGAATGCGATCCTCTGGATTGACCGGGTTGTTGGCCGACTTTCCGGGGGCTGGGAATCCTGCCAAACGGATTGAGTATGCGTTCGATGAAACTTACAGCATCTCAGAAATCCGGGTGTTCACCGGCAACAATGGCCGGGACGGGCGGGTGTTTCATGCGTACACCGTGGCGTTTTCGCACGACAATGGCAGGACCTTTGGGGCTCCCATTTATGTGCAGTCGCATGCCTCAGGCACATTGAACAATTCCCAATTCAACCAATGGCGCGTGGTGCTTTCACAATTGACCGATGACAGCGGGTTCCTGGCCCGGAACGCAACCCATGTGCGGTTTGATTTTTACTCGGTGGACAACACGCTGGGACAAATGCGCGATCCGTTTAACGGGATCAATCCATTTACTGGGACTGATGACGGTCTCGGCGCGGCTTTTGTTTCGCCACTAGTGTGGGAAATAGACGTGATTGGCGAGCCGGGGGCTCCCTATTTGAAAATGGTGCCGTCTGGAAATGATCTGGTCCTGACTTGGTTGTCCAGCCAGGGCGGTTTTTTGATTCAATCGGCAAGTGATGTCAGCGGGGCTTCATGGCAAACACTAAGTCCCCAACCGGCGGTTTCCCTCACGGGCAAAACCAATAGAGCGAGTCTTTTGAACGAGGGGCAACAGCGGTATTTCCGGCTGAGTCGCTGAGGAGAATTTCAAGCGCATCCAAGGCTGAGATTTTTTGTTTGCAGCAAACTTTGTGCCGTTTTCCTGCTTGTTTTAGGCCGTTTTGGCGGTAGTATTTACGCCGATGGCACAAGGATTACATCTGGCGCAACGGATGTCGCTTTCTCAAGTGCTGGCGCCGCAGTTGCAGCAGTCGCTGGCGTTGTTGCAGGCGCCTACTTTGGAGCTGAAGGCATTGGTGGAGCAGGAATTGCAGCAAAACCCCGTTTTGGAGGAAGTGCCCGTTGCGGAGTTGGATCGCACCGAGAAAAACGGCGAACCGACTCAGGCCGATTTGATGGCCGATCCCGCAGAGCCGCCCGCTGACGTCAAATACGATCCAGCCACAGAGAAGCCCAGCGACGCGCCGGTGGATGATTTTCAGGCTGAATTCGAGCGGTTGAGCAAACTGGACGAGGAATGGCGGGAGCATTTCGCCCAGACCAATATTCCGATGCGCCAAAGCGAGGAAGCCGAGGAGCGTCGGCAGTTCATGTTTGATTCCCTTGTGGCTGGCACTTCCTTGCAGGAACATCTTTTAGAGCAAATGCGCCTTTCGGACCTGCCCGAGGACCAGCGTCCGATTGCTGAAATGATTATCGGCAACATTGACGATTACGGCTATCTGAATCCCAGCCCTAATGCCAAGCCTCCGTTGAATGCCGAGCAGATTATAGAAAATCTGGCGTTTTCAACGAATATCTCCGGCGAGCGAATAATGGAGGTTTTAAGCGTGATTCAAACCTTCCATCCGCCCGGCGTCGGGGCTCGTGACTTGCGCGAATGCCTCCTTCTTCAACTGGAGCGCTCGAACAAGAAAAAATCCTTGGAATATCGCATTGTGGACGAACATATGGATGCCTTGGGCAAGCGGCGCATTCCCGAGATTTCACGTGGGTGCGGCGTAAGTCTGGATGACGTCCAGGAAGCCATTGAGCGGATTGGCCATTTGGATCCGCGGCCTGGGCGCGCTTTTCTTCCAGACAATGACCGGTATGTGCTGCCGGAGGTTTTTGTTCAAAAGCAGGGGGATGAATACACGGTTGCCACCAACAATGATCACGTCCCTCATTTGCGCATCAGCAACACGTACAAGGATTTGATGGCGCAATCGGATAGTTCGGCAGAAGTTCGCGACTACATTCGTGACAAGATTCGCGCCGGCAAGTTTCTCATTAAGAGCCTGCATCAGCGGCAGCAAACCATCCTCAACATTGCCAATGAAATCGTCAAACGGCAGCGTGAGTTCATGGAAAAAGGCGTCGCGTATTTGAAGCCGATGACCATGGTGCAAGTTGCGGAGGTGGTTGGCGTTCACGAAACCACGGTCAGTCGGGCAGTTTCCAACAAATATATGGAGACGCCCCAAGGGGTATTCGAGATGAAGTATTTTTTCACCTCCGGCATCCAGACGGCCGACGGCAGCAACATGTCCAATACCAGCGTGAAAGACATGATAGCCGAGATTTTCGCCAACGAGGATCAAACTAAGCCGCTTTCCGACCAGGATGTGGTGAAAATGTTGGGCAACAAGGGCATTGTTATTGCCCGGAGAACGGTCGCCAAATATCGGTCGGAGCTGAATATCCTGCCATCAAATCTTCGGAAGGTTTATTGATTGGCCAAGGGTTAGCGGGAAACGTCGGCCTGCCTTAAAATAGGAAATTGGTGCTGAGTCAGTACCTTTTCAGCCATGTCATTGTCTTCCATGCTTAATCCGAGGATGGATTTCCCATGTGGGTGCGGGATGAACGAATAAAGATAATTTATGTTCAATTCCGCCTCGAGCAACGCCGCTACAAGGCTGCCTAATTCCGTGGCTGAATTGACTTCCACCACCAGCAGTGGGCTTTCCGTGAATGGAAAACTGTTTTGGACCAGCAGTTCCCGCGCTTTCTCGGGATCATCCACCGCAAAGCGAATGATGGAGCTGTCGGTGGTGTCCAGAACCATGAGGGCCAACACGTGAACTCCTTGTTTTCCAAGCAAACCCACCAAATCGTGCAGCCGCCCGAGGCGATTGGGAGTAAACACCGAAAATTGAATGACTGGTGAATTATCCCGCTGCTTTGCAGTATCCGCCGCCGTCATGATGTTATCATAACGCAATTCGTGCCAATGCGACAGGGACAGAGGGAAAAAAATCTCTGGGCCTCCTGTGAGCAATACTTTGAGCTTAACTCACTCTCGGCACCGGGATGTCGGTCATGAGCAGTAACCCTGTCGGCGCTTTAAGCACCCCGGGCGCGGCGTTGACCAGCGATGCCACCGTTGCCCGGTCGCCATGTACGCCGCCATGCAGAATGGCATTGATGGGCGGGTCGCCAATAATGCGGACGGCGTCGCGGGGTTCCTCGGCCTCAAGATACATCTTTAAGTCCAGTGCCAGGCTGCGAGCCCCGTCGCTGGCTTCGGCCCGATGATGGATGCCGCAGCAGAAGGATTCCTTCACTTCAACATACTCCGTGCGAATATATTTTTTGGCGATCATCGGTTCGCATGTTTCATTGATCGGGCCGATTTTCCAGTTCAGCGCATGCGCTATCAGCGCCAAAGACTCAACCAAACCGACATGACCCATTTTTTCCTCGCGGAATAATTGCCGGAATTCATCCGGATGCAGGCCGCTGCCGATCTTTTTTTGCAACGGCCCGCGGCGGAGCGAAGCATTGACCACACGGTCCACCTCTATTTTCTCGACGCTTCTGCACACTCCGGTCAAGCACACTGCCAAGGTATCCATGACAAAGCCGGGATTCACCCCCGTGCCGAGCACTCGCGCCCCGTGAGATCGGCATAATCTGTCCAAATGATCCGCCAGGTCGCGGTTTTTTAATTGTGGAAAGAGCAATTCCTCACAGGAGGAAACCACGCTGACGCCGGCCTTGATCATCGGTTCGAGCTGGGAAACGGCCTGCTTGACGCGCGAAACGGAGGTATGAAACACCACGTCCGGGCGCGTCACGTTGGCCAGTTCGTCAAAGGAAGAGTAAACCTTCCGGTCTTCCAGGCCGGGAATGCCGGTCACTTCGGTGATGGATCGGCCCACTTTTTGTGGGTCAATGTCCACGCCGCCGACGATGTCCGTCCAGGATTTGGTGGCGGCAAGCTTGAGGGTTTCAATGCCGATGGGGCCGAGGCCGAACTGAGCAACTTTGATTTTCATTTTCCAAAGGGCGAAACAAGACACAAAAAGCGTCCAAAGCGCAAAATAATTTTTTATTGGATAACAAATACTCGACGGCGTCCGGCAAAAAGACTAATCACGACGCCAGCGTGAAGAAGTTCTTTAGCCGTTATATTTTTCTGCCGGCTTGATGATGATTTCAGCGTGGATTTTGTTGTTGCTGTCGGTGCCGATCCTGTTGCTGGGCGAAGTGCTTGTCCGGCGAATCGGATTCCTTTCCCGCTATAACATTCCTTCGCCGGTCGTCGGTGGTCTGCTGGTGTCGGTCGCCGTGCTTCTGGTGAATTTTACCGGAGGCTCCCTAAAGTTTGCCACCAAAGTGGACGCCCCGTGGTGGACCTGGCTGATTACTACGCAAGCCGAGTGGCAAAAAGTCCCCAGCCTCAACGTGCATCAGCCCTTTCTCGTGGCTTTTTTCACCTGCATCGGGCTCAACGCAAGCTGGGCCCTGGCCAAACGGGGCGGCATTCAGGTCGCCCTGTTCTGGGTCGTCGCCGGCGTGCTGGCCATTTTTCAGAACGTCATCGGCCTTGTTCTGGCGAAAATTCTCGGCATCCCGCCGCTGTTGGGGCTGGCTTGTGGCAGCCTTACCATGACCGGGGGGCATGCCACCGCGCTTGGCTTCGCCGACGAATTTGTCAAAGCTGGCTTGGGCGAGGCGGCAGTGATTGGGGCGGCGGCGGCCACCTTCGGGCTGATTGCGGGCGGCCTGATCGGCGGGCCGGTTGGCGGAAGATTGATTCGTCGGTTTGACTTGAAATCCGCCGCGGGCAAAAAAATTCACTTGGAGGCGGGTCAGAGCGGCGAGTCGGGCATTCTGAGTGATTTTAAAGCGCTGTGGAAATATGGTTGTTCATTCATTGTCCACTTGGTGGTGCTTCTGGCCTGCATCAAGTTCGGCTCCTATATCAGCCATATTATTCAACAGCAAAAAGTGCCTTTTCCCTCGCTGACTTCCGGAGAGGCAGGGATGACATTCGGCTTCAGGGAAACCAAATTGACTTTCCCGGTGTATATGGGCGCGTTGCTGCTTGGGGTGTTTGTCCGCAACGTCACAGATTTGACCGGCAAGCGTTGGATTCGCACCGAAATTGTGGACACCCTAGCCTCTGTGACCTTGAGTGTATTTCTTGCGATAGCCATGATGAGTCTTAGCCTCAAGGAACTTGCAGGAACGGCCTTGCCGATGCTGGTGGTATTGGCCGTGCAGGTACTGGCCGCCGCGGTGTTTGCTTTTTACCTGACCTACAGGTTCATGGGACGTGATTTCGACGCCGCCGTGATGGCCGGTGGCCATTGCGGATTTGCACTGGGTGCGACACCCAACGCCGTGGCCAACATGAAGTCTCTCGTGGAAACCTATGGGCCTGCACCCAGGGCTTTTTTGGTGGTCCCGATTGTGGGGGCTTTCCTTCTTGATTTTCTCAACGCCATCAACATCACCTTTTTTCTGAACATCGTGAAATGAAAACCTTACTCAAACCATTGAATCTATTGGTAGCAATGCTTCTGGCAGGCGTGTTGTGTTCCGATGCTGAAACCGCCCACGGCGAGCACGGCATGGTGGTCAGCGTGCATCCCATTGCCACCCAAGCTGGAATCGAAGTGCTTAAAAAAGGCGGCAACGCCATTGATGCCGCCGTGGCAGTGGCGCTGACACTGGGCGTTGTGGATAGCCATAATTCGGGCATCGGCGGAGGTTGTTTCATTTTGCTGCGCCGCTCCAATGGCGCCTATAACGCGATTGACGGGCGGGAAATGGCTCCCGAGAAGGCGACTCGAGACATGTTTTTGCGCGACGGCAAGGCCGATCCCAAGCTCAGCCAGACCGGCGCGTTGGCCATTGCGACGCCAGGCGCGTTGGCGGCTTACGATCTGGCCGTGAAAAAATTCGGCAAACTCCCGCTCAAGGACCGCCTTCTGGATGCCGCCAAAATTGCTGAAGACGGGTTTGTGGTGGATCCCAATTTTGCCAATGTACTCCGCCGTAACGCGGATGCATTGAGCCAGTTGGGCGAAACGCGGGCCGTCTTTTTGAACAAAGGCAAACCCTATAAAACGGGCGAAACCTTCAAGCAACCCGACTTGGCGAAGACTTACCGGAATGTCGCCACCAACGACATCGGCTGGTTTTATGGCGGTCCTTTTGCCGAGGCAGCCGAGAAGTGGATGAAGGAAAACAACGGTCTGTTGACGGTCGAGGATTTCAAGCAGTACCGGCCAGTCATGCGCGAACCCTTGTTCAGCAATTATCGCGGCTACACCATTGCCACCATGCCCCCCCCAAGTTCAGGCGGCATTCATGTGATCCAGATACTCAGAATGGTGGAGCGATTTGATCTTTATCCGATGCGCCGGAATGCAGCCAACGTGATTCATGTCATCGCCGAGGCAATGAAATTGGCGTTTGCCGACCGGGCACACTGGCTGGGGGACCCGGACTGGGTGAAGGTGCCCAAGGGATTGATCAGTAAAAAATATTGCCGTGAGCTATCCGAAAAAATTCAACTCGAAAAAGCCATCGAGGTTCCGAGCCATGGCACGCCTGACAGGGCAGACGAAGATGTGTTCCAAAGCATGCTAAATAAACACACCACGCATTTTGCCGTGGTGGATGCCGAGGGCAACTGGGTGGCTTGCACCGCGACGGTCAACACCTCATTCGGTTCCAAAGTGGTCATACCCGGCACCGGTGTCGTGATGAACAATGAGATGGACGACTTTGCCACGCAGCCCGGAGTGCCGAATTTCTTTGGGCTGGTGGGTGCTGAAGCTAACGCTGTGGGACCGCGCAAACGACCGCTTTCCAGCATGACGCCAACCATCGTCTCCAAGGATGGCGAGCCTATTCTGGCGATTGGCGCGGCGGGGGGACCGACCATCATCACGCAGGTGGCCCAAGGCATCATCAATTATCTGGACATGAACATGCGCTGGGGGCAGGACATGGCCGAGTTGGGGCTATCTCTGCAGGACGCATTAGGCACGCCGAGGTTTCATCATCAATGGCGGCCCGATGAATTACGCATTGAGAAGAAATGGGTGGACAGCATTATGGTTGACCTTGAAAAGAAGGGGCACAAACTGAACAAAGTCGATTCCATCGGCGCCTGCCAAGCTATCTCCAAAAATACCGACGGCACCGGTTACTTCGGCGCGCCCGATCCACGCGGTTGGGGCAAGGCCATCGGTTTTACCCGTGAAGCGGCTGAGTAATGGCAGTTTCTGGAAAAATCTTCCATTCAAACTTGGCGCGATACCTTGGGATACTTTAAGCTAAACACTTGACTGGTTCGGCGATTTGAAAATCATTTGGCCGTATTCAGAGAGCGCGTGTAGCTCAATTGGATAGAGTGACGGCCTCCGGAGCCGCAGGTTGTGGGTTCAACTCCCGCCACGCGCACCATCTTTTACTATGAATTTCGGAAGCGACAGCCATTTAAAGCAGCAATCACAAAAGCCCCTTTATGTTGAACCAGGCGGTATTTATGACCTGACATCGGATGATGATAAATTTGATAAAGTTCTGATGCTGGAAGACGAGGAGGGGTTTTCAAGCCTGATCTCGGAGTATTTGGAAAGCAATTATTTCAAGGTGATCCGGGTTTCCAACGGAGTCGAGGGGCTAAAGAAAATCATGGTCAGGGACTTTGATATCATTCTCTGCGACATGCTCATGCCCACATTGCCCGGCGACAAATTCTTTATCGCGGTTCAGAAAGTGAAGCCGTATCTCTGCAAGCGCTTCGTTTTCATGACTGGACAAAAGGGCGACAAGTCTATTGACGAATTTATTCGGTCGGTTCATGGCGTCATGCTATGGAAACCATTCCATCCCCATGAATTGCTTGAAACCATCAAGTATGTGTTGAAACGAAGCCGCGAAGGCTGATTCCCTTATCATCAAATGAAAACACTCCTGCCTTGGATTCTGGTTGCCGCCCTCGCGGGCGCTTCAGGGCTTCTTTATTCGAGCCTTCAAAAGAAAAACGAGGAGATTGCGTTGTTGAAAGCCAGTGTCGAGGACCTCAAGCCGCTCAAGTCAGAAGTGGAGGATTTGAGGAGGTTAAAAGTGGACTCCCATGAAATGGAGCGCCTGCGCAAGGATAATGAAGAGATTCACCGGTTGCGCAACGAAGTGTCCCGGCTCCGTAAGGAGAATGCACAGTTCGCGGCCCAGTCCAAAAATCAGCAGTCGATCCAAGCAGTGGCTGTGCATCAAGAACAACAGCCGCAGCCCCAGCCTCAATCTCTACCAGAACAAAATGACCCGACCACCGAGCCGGTGGACCCCAATGAGAAGTGGAAACGTGAACAAGCTGAAATCTGCATTCGTAATCTGGGTGTCATTGACGAGGCCAAAACCCAGTGGGCAGTTGCCAACAACAAGCAAGCTGGAGACGAGGCGACGTTGGCCAACATCATGCCCGGCCTTCCCAATGGGGTGTTTCCCACTTGCCCATCGGGTGGAACCTACAAAATCGATGTCGTGGGGGTGCCTCCCGCCTGCACGATTGAGGGACATTCCATGCTGCCCTAAATTGTTGTGACAGCGTGCTTGCCTGGTTACTTTGCGGCCCCTTGCGAATCGGGCTCTGGGTTTTGCTTTTCCAGTTTGATCAGCGCGTCCTTTGCCTGCTCCACCGCCATGTCTAAAAAATCCTTTCCATGACGGCTTCGGAGCAGCTCCTTCATGACCGAGTTGTAACCCCGGATTTCCTCCCGCAATTTGCCTCCGATAAATTCATCGGTTATTGACTCCAGACTAACCTGATATCGCGCTTGGAGTATTTCGGCATAATGAACCCGCCATTTGGCAGGGCGGCCAAAGGTTCGCAAAGCAATTTTGCCCCTTTTTACATCCAGCCGGGCGGCGCGTCGTCCGCGGTAATAGGGGATGGCGGAATAAACCCAAAAGGTTTCGACCAAGTCATTCCACAGATTTGCGAAAAACGCCTTCACAGTGAGAGTTGGGTGAAATGCTAGGTCGAAACCTCAGCTGGCGCTGGCGACTTTGGGAAAGAATTAAGGTTGCCGCGCCGGTAGCCCAAAAGGTCAAGTGTCACGTGCCTGTAGCCGATGTTTTTCAATGCGGTGCTCACTTGGGTTGCGCAGTCGGCGGAGAGGAATCGGGACAACTCCGGCGCGCCGACCTCGATGCGGGCCAGACAGGCCGGTTCAGCTGCGGATGGCAACTCATGATGCCGCACCCGGACATCGTAAAAGCCCAAATCCCGCAGAATGTTCTCCGCCTGCTCCACCATGGACAACTTTTCCCGTGACACGGGTTCTCCGTGAGGAATGCGCGAACTTAAGCAGGCCATTTGGGGTTTGTCCGCGGTGGGAAGACCAAATTGTGCAGAAAATCGGCGGATTTCCTCCTTGGAAAGGCCAACTTCCTTCAGCGGCGCTCGCACTTGGAATTCCTCGGCTGCCTTGACGCCCGGCCGAAAATCGCCCGCGTCGCTGGCGTTTTCCCCATAGGCAATGACGGCGAACTGTTCACACCGTGCCAGGTCCGCCAATTCGGAGAAGAGTTCATGTTTGCAGAAATAGCATCGGTTGACCGGGTTGGAGAGATAAGCGTCGTTTTTAAATTCCGAGGTTTGAATGACTCGCAATGGAATCTCAAACTGGGCGGCAATTTTCACGGCTTCTTCAAGTTCCCTTCGGGGAAGACTGGGGGAATCCGCAATGACCGCAAGGCTTCGATTGCCCAAGGCTAGCTTGGCGGCATAGGCCAGAAAAACGGAATCCACACCGCCCGAATAAGCTACCAGGCATGAGCCGTATGAGCGCAATGTTGATTGAAGCAAGTCGAATTTGTTCACAGCCGCTGGTCAACGTGCCATTGCGGACAGGGAAAGTCTAGTTTTTGAAAAGCGCGTACGGTTGCCTTCGGGATTGTTTTCGAAAACACCAAAAGATTGCTAGGCTTTGCGCGCTGCTATACGTTTGGCCGATGGACGCGCTTCCCAGACCGGAAATCATCCTCACTCACGAAAGCGACCTGGACGGGTTTGTGTCGGGTCTCCTGTTGCAACGACTGGCCAAAAGGCTGTTTGGCGAGCATGTCCGGGTCGAAGCATATCATTATCAGGCTTGGAAAATGAGGGATTTGCGAGAAAAGTCCGCGTGGGTTTGTGACTTCAATTTTGAGGCGAGGTTGGACCGCCCCAACTGGCTGGTGATTGATCATCACGCAACGGACACCTTTCCAAAGCAGGCTCAGCTTATCCATGATTTGAACAAGTCGGCCGGCCTGCTCTGTTACGAGCTGTGCCAGGCGCATGGAATGAGTTCGGAGGAGTTGGATCGATTGGTCGCGCTGAACAATATCTCGGACTTGTTTCTTGAAGATCATCCGGATTTTGCGCTCGCTTGCGACTACGCCAATCTGGTGAAGGCATACCAGTTTTGGAACCTTTATGCGGTGATTGACGGCCAACTGGAGAAACTGTTGGACCATCCGCTTCTGGAGGTGATGGCTGTCAAGCGCCGGATTGAGGATCCGCTTGGGTTTGAATGGGCTATAAAAAATGTGACCGAAATTTCACCTACAATTGGTTATGTGGATACAGTCATTGGCAACAACAATTTGATAGTCCATCGCATGCTGGAGCAATCCGCTACCCAATATCCCGTTCTGCTGACCTTGTTGCGAAAGGGCAACGGAGCCGTCGTGGTCAGCCTGCGCAGCCGCAACGGCGAGGCCATCAAGGTGGCGGAAAAATTGCAGGGCGGCGGCCATGCCAACGCGTGCGGCGCCACGCTGCCGCGCTCGGTGAGAAACATTCCGGATGCCATTGATTATTTAAAGCAGACCTTGAATCCGGCGCCCAAAAAGGGCGGGGGATTGAATAACCTGGAAAGCCTGTTTGCGGCAATTGAAGCGGGCAGCAAATAAAGCAGTGCGGATTCCGCACGCTGCTCAAAGCTTCAAGTGTATCCAAAGGTCTGCGGGATTGAGCCTCAGGTTGATGTAAAACGGGCCAAACTCGCCATACCGAGCACTGACTTCGTCGAAGCGCATTTCGTAAACGATTTCCTTCAGGGCGTCCACCTGATGGGCCATGAGTGTCACGCCCCATTCCCAGTCGTCCAATCCTGTTGAGCCGGTGATCAACTGTGAGACCCGACCGGCAAATTTTCGGCCAACCCGGGCGTGGCCGCCCATGAGTTTTTTGCGCGAGTCAAAATCGAGAGAGTACCAGTTATCATTCCCTGCGCGCCGCTTGCTCATCGGATAAAAGGCCATCACTTCCCAATCTGGCAACTCGGGATACAGGCGATAATGCTCATACTGGCGCATCCGTTCGCGAAGTTCATTCAACCGTTTCTCATGGGCTTCGCTCCCGGGCTGAAGTTTTTCCTCTGCGACAACACGTTGGTTGTCCTCCTCCGTTGGCATGTACTCGGTCAACTCGGTCACGCTTAGGTAATTGAAAACCGGCACCAACGTGCCCGGAGGAAAACAAGCCTCCAAGTCGCGGTGAATCTGCCCTGCTTGGGCCAGATCGGCCGCCAAAATGAAAAAGGCCAAGTCCGACTTGCCGCCAACTGTGGTGTAGGTGCGCAGGCTGGGATGGGACGGGTTGGTGTTGGCTGTGCAGAGGGTTTCCAGTCGCTCGCAAGCCCGGATGGATTCTCCGGACGGGAGAAGGGACCAGCGCAAGCGGTCAATGCGGTAGAAAAGATGGATGGCATGAATGCCTCGGTTGAGTTTTACAGTTGGGAGCGGCATAAGAATAAATTGTCAGTCTAGTTGAAGCGCTTGGTCGAGCAGTTGGGGCAGTTGATCAAGGATGCCTTCCGCGCTGGCAACCAGGGTGGCCCCGGAGGCATGGGCCCTTGTGGCCAACTCCGGATTTTTCGCGGTGGAAAAAGCCAGCACAGGAATGTGTTTTGTTGCCGGATTATCACGCAGTTTTCGAATGGCATTGCACACATCGTCCTTGCGGGAAATTAAATCAGTGATGACCACCAAAGGACGCTCGCGTTGTGCTTGGTCCTCGATGAGGTAGCCGTCGTGAAAGCTCAACACTCGGTAACCCAGATC
>CALJZV010000297.1 GCA_937983475.1 uncultured Verrucomicrobiales bacterium | reverse complement strand
GGCTGCCAGTGCCACCGTGTCGGCGCTCGACTCAGCACCGATTCCAACCGCCACAATCGCCGTAACCCCAGCGTCTACGGCCGCGGCGATAACCGCGTCGCGATCTTCGCCAAACTCGTCTTGATCCAGGTGCGCGTGCGTGTCGTAAAAAACAGCCATCGTGGACACCTATCACGGGAAGGCATTTGCGCCAAGTTTCCAATTGATTTCCGCGGCCATGTTGTTATTGCTCATCGTTAACGACAAAACTTCATTTATGGCTAACACTATTTTTCATTCCAGCGTGGAAGGCGCTCAGCATGGCGCGAAATCTCTGGCTCAATTTCTGGCCTACGCCAAAAAATCCGGCGCGTCCGGAGCCCAGCCGTCCAACTTCATGCTCCAAAATGACAAGGGCGGTTTTCAGAGCGCCAAGGAAATCAAGCAGACCTTTGCCAAGGCGAAGATGAAGCTCGACGGCGTCTCGGCGCACTGCCCGTTTTGGGTGCACACCACGGCCTGGACCGGCAGCCCCACCATTCGTCCCTTCATTCCGCCGGATGTTGCCAAGAAGTCGCCCGAGCAAATTGAAAAGTGGGCCGAGGATTATCTGCTTCGCCTGCTCGACACCTGCGCCGAGTTGGGCGTGAAGATTGTGCCCATGTTCTGGGGCGTGGCGTTCGGATGGGAACTGGCCACCGGTTACCCGTGGGGATTCTGGGCCGGCCCTGGTTACGATTTGTTGAAGGAAGGGCAGGAGCGGTTCGTGAAGAAGACGCAGAAGATTCGCGACCACGCCCGCAAACTCGGCATTTATCTCTGCCACGAAATTCATCCTGGCACCGCCGCCATGTGCGCCGATGATTTCAACCTGCTGGTGTCCATCTGCGACGGCGACAAGACGCTGGCGGTGAACGCCGACCCGTCGCACTGCTGGGAAGGCGAATCCTCGGAATCGCGATTCCTCTAGGTGGGCGCACGCCTGCCATGTCAAAAACTTTGTCATTCGCCCTGGCTTCCCGCTTCGCCACATGGAGGGTGGCTGGCAGAAGCGCGCCATGCAGTTTGTGGACATTCCCAGCGGCGACCTCAACATGACCCGCTACGTGGAGTTGCTCGTGCATGTCGGCTATCCCCAGCGCTACTGCCAGGTCATGGGCACCAAGACCGCGCCGCTGATTGTCGAGGCCGAGAGTGCTTACCGAGACCTGGACGCCACCAGCGCCAACGGCATCGCCTTTGTGCGCGACAACCTTTGCTTCCCGCTGGCCGCCGGCTCGTTTGAGGAAGGCATGGGGGCGTAAGCGAGCCTTTCAATCAGTTCAAACCAGCTCCGGCGAAGGGCCGCCTTCTCCGGAGCTTTTTTATTTTTCTAAAATCCCCCAGCAAACCCCGCTTTGCAGGAACGGGGAGGCGAAATTTAGCAAACCCTTAGCAGGCCAACTTGCGGGACGCCTATTGGGTGCGCCCGAGATCGACGCGCTCCCCTCGTCAATTATTTGATCGTAAAACCATCTCCTTTAGCTTAGTGGCTTTGTGCCTTTGTTGTGCAACTCAACCGCCAATTTTAGGATTACACCTCTCGTCCTTGATTACGAAACTGGCAAGCCCGGCGCCAGCGAGTCGGCGAGCAACTCAGCCATGTGGCGGGGATGCGCGGTGGTCATGTGCTCGATCTGATGGCGGCAACTGGTGCCCGAAGCAACGACGATGCAATCGGAGGGCTGGCTGTTGATCTTGTTGGCCAAATCCTCGCCCACGGTCACCGAGAGATTGTACTTCGCGGCCTGCGCCCCGAAGGCTCCAGCCATGCCGCAACAACCGGTTTCCAGCAGTGTGACGCTGCGGTTCGGCAACCGTTGGGCCAGGCGCTTCATAAACGCCGGATTTTTCAGTGACTTGGCGTGGCAATGGGCGTGGATGGCCACATTCTGGAAAGCGCGATTGAAGGGCAAGGCTTCGGGTTCGCGGCTCAGTATATTTTCCACAAACTCCTCGAACAGAAAGCAGCGCCTCGAAACCGCTTCCACATTGGGCAGGTTCAACTCGCGGTAATCCTCGACGAACATCGAGTAGCAGGAAGGTTCAAGGAACAAAATCGGCTCGTTGCCCTGGCGCAGCAGGTCGAGATTGTGACGGCCCATGCGGCGCGCCGCGTCGAGATTTCCCTGGCTGAACGCGGGACGGCCGCAGCATTTGCGGCCTTGTGGCAGGGCCACTTCAAATCCGGCGGCCTCCAGAACCGCCACGGCCGCCCTGCCAATGTTCGGCTCATGGTAACGGACAAACGTGTCGTCCCACAGGATGACCCTGCCGAGCGGCGCGGTGTTCAATGCAGGCGGGCGTTTTTGAAACCAGGTGTCAAATCGCTGATTGGCGTAAGGCGGCAGGGGACGCCTGGCCGAAATGCCCAGCACCGTTTCCAAGGCGCGGCGCAGCGGCGGGAATTGCAATCCAAAGTTCGCCAGCGCGGGCATGGCCGTGCCCAGTCGCCCCATCAAATCCACGGCGCTGATCAGACGCACCGAAAGCGGCAGGCCGTCGCGTTTCCAGCGCGCGTGCATCAACTCGGCCTTGAGCAACGCCATGTTCACGTTGGACGGGCATTCGGTGGTGCAGGCTTTGCAGGAAAGGCAGTTGCTCAACGCGGCGTCGAGTTCCGCGCTGGCCAGGGCATCGCCGTTGGGAATGCCGCGCAATTCCAGGGCGGCGCGGATGGCGTTGGAGCGGCCTCGCGTGGACATGATTTCCTCGCCGGTGGCGATGAAGGTGGGGCACATCGTTGGCGCGTCCTTGCGGCAGCCGCCGCAGCCGTTGCATTGCTCGAGGTTTCCGACAAATGAACCGTCCTTGGCCGCGAAGGCCAGTTCCGGCGTGAAGGGCAGTTTCAGTTCGTAGCTCGCGCCCATGCGCAGCCGGGTGTCCAGTTTCCACCGGCCGTCATCGAGAATTTTTCCAGGATTGAACAGGCCCTTTGGATCGAACGCGCTTTTAATTTCCTTGTGGATGCCCAGCAGGACCTCTCCCAGGTGATCGGCCATGTATTCGGTGCGCGCGATGCCGACGCCGTGTTCCCCGGCCAGTGAGCCTTTGAACTGCTTGACTAGCGCGGACACTTCGTCGGAAAGCTGCCGAAGCTTGCGCAAATCCTCCGCGCTATGCAGGTCGAGCACCGGCCGCACATGCAGCAGCCCGGAGGCGGCATGCCCATAAAAGGACCCTTCCAGTCCCAGCGGCTTCATGAGTGATTGCAGCCCGGCGACGTATTCGGGCAACTGCTCGGGGCGCACCACGGTGTCCTCGATGCAGGTCACCGGCTTGGCGGCGCCTTTGCAGCCGGTCAGCAGCGACAGTCCGGCCTTGCGGAGCGACCAGACCAGATTGGCCTCGGCGGTGTTCTTCAGGATCAGCGTGCGCTGACCGAGCTTCCTTTGGGCCAGCGCGGCCAGTTTGTCGCCGGAATCGCCGTAAAACTCGACCACCAGGAACGCTTCGCACGGTTTGGCATCCAGTTCGAGCAGGTCGCGCGCGGCCTTGAACGCGAGCTGTCCGCGCGTTTGATCGAACAACACGCGGTCTACGTGCTCAATGGCGGCCGGCTCCAGATCGAGCAGTTCCACCGTGGCCTGCATGGCCTCCGCGACGGAACCAAAGAAAATAAGACCGACATGCTTTTTGCGGGGCAGGGGAACAATGGCCAGTTCGGCGGACATGATGGCGGCCAGCGTCCCTTCGCTTCCCGCCAGAATGTGATTGAGATTGCCCGGTTGCCGCAGCCAGCGGTCGAGCCCGAATCCCGGCCAGCGTTTCAATAATCCTCCAGGAAGGCGGCTTTCAATTTCCGCGCGGTTCTTTTCCAGCAAGGCGCCGACCGCATCCCGATGTTTGCCCAGGCCGTTGTGATTTGGGCCGATGGTTTCCACGCGGCCGTCCCACAGGACAATTTCCAAGGAGATCACATGGTCGGCCGTGGTGCCGTAAACCGGCACGTGCGAACCGGAGGAATTGTTGGCGATCATCCCACCCAATGTGGCGCGCGAGCTGGTGGCGACATCAGGACCGAAGCAGAACCCGTGCGGCTTCAAAAACGCGTTGAGCTGGTCGAGCACCACGCCAGCGCCGACGCGAACCGTACGCTTTTCAAGGTCCAGGTGTGTGATCTGCCGGTTGTGCCGCGAAAAATCAACCACCAGTCCGTCACCGATGGCCCCACCCACCAGGCCGGTTCCCGCGCCGCGCGGGGTGATGGAGATGCCCGACTCCGCGGCGGTGCGGATTGCGGAACTCGCCTGGCGTGCGTTGCGCGGAAAGGCCACCGCCAGCGGCTCGACCTGATAAATAGACGCGTCGGTGGCGTAAAGCTGACGGGTGAGATTGTCTATGGCGACATCGCACTCCGCCGCGCTCAGTTGGCTCTGTAGTTGGGAACGGTTCATTTTACCACAAGCATCGGCCCATGGGCCAAGGCATCAGGGCAGGAAGGTAATGGCGGTGCGGCGTGAAAACAATGGAGAAGCAGCCTTTAAGGAATATGAAAAATCTTTGAACTTTTTTTCACTGGTGGTGTTCTAATCTTTGCAAGGATGGTGGGGGAAAGGGAAAACGGAAATGAAAAGGGGCGCCGGTCAAAAGAACGGCGCCCCTTCCTTTTTAAACTGCAATCGCGATAATTCTTCTTCAGCCGAAGCAATTTGTTTCCATTTTTAATTGCCATGTAGAGATTGATCTGTCCGCAGCCCGGTGCGTTGCTTAGAGCCTGCCTGAAAATTGCGTAGGAGTCCTGTTCTATGAAAATGCTGGATGGCAAGGCAGCCCGCAAAGCGGGCAGAGACTTTATAGTTCTGGCTTGACG
>CALJZV010000296.1 GCA_937983475.1 uncultured Verrucomicrobiales bacterium | reverse complement strand
GCGCCTTGGAGTAAATTTTAATGAAAAAACGCCAAGACAGGATGGTGACAATCGCGACAACCCCCAGCAAAACCAACAGCACGTTGAACGGCGGCAGCAGCGTCGCGCTGAGCACCATCATCCAGATCGAGAGAATCGTGATGCCCGCCAGCGGAATGCCGTTGGCCACCACGGCCCGCTCCCTCGGTGTGCCCTTGGAGGCGCGCGTTTCAGCCACCAGCATGCCCAGCGCCTGTAATTTCCTGAAGGTCGCGATAAAGAGCGGCAGCGAGAGAATGACTGCGCCGAGCCAGAGGGCGACTTTCAAGCCCTCCTTGCCACCGGGAATCACCGGCAGCCATTGCGGCGGGTGCCGCGCGGCGAAGGCCGCGACGATGAAGATGCCCGCTGCCAGTATGAAGTTCAGGCTCATTTGCATCGCCCATTTGCGCGCAAGTTTTCCGGCCATGCTTGGGTGTCGCCGCTCGCCGATATGGCCCAGCCACCGTGTGTAGGAGGACATCGCCTCCACCATGCGACGCGGCGCCTTGCGGTCGAACCATGCTGAAAGCGCATCGGAGCTTTTAATCAAATAAGGCGTCATCAGTGTGGTCAACGCCGACACCGCCACCGCCACCGGGTAAAGAAAATCGCTGGTGACCTTCAGCGTGAGCCCCAATGCGGCGATGATGAAGGAGAATTCGCCAATCTGGGCCAGGCTCATGCCGACCTTCAGGGCTGTGCGCGTGTCGTGCCCTGCGGCAAAAGTCCCGAAGGCGCAGGAAAACACCTTGCCTGCGACTACGGCGATTGTGATGGTCGCAATGGGCCAGAAATTGCCCGCCAGCACGTCAGGATCAATCAGGAGGCCGATCGCCACGAAAAACACCGCGCTGAACATGTCCCGCAACGGCGCGGTCAACTGCTCGATTTTGGCGATGTGGCGAGCTTCGGCGATGATGGCCCCGATCACAAACGCCCCCAGCGCCACGCTGTAGCCCAGCTTCACCGCCAAGAGGGATACGCCAAAGCAGAGCGCCAGCACGGAAATGAGCAGCATTTCACTGCTGCGAAAACGCGCCACGTAATCGAGCAGCCTCGGCACCGCCAGCAGTCCCACCACAATGGTGCCGGCCAGGAACACCGTGAGCTTGCCGGCCGTGGAGGCGATTTCACTCAGGTGCAGCGAGCCGGTCATGGCGATGGTGGACAGGAGCGCAATCATGAGGATGGCCAGGATGTCCTCGATAATCAGGATGCCGAACACCAGTTGCGCGAAATGCTCCCGCGTCTTGCCCAACTCGCCCAGCGCCTTGACGATGATCGTGGTCGAGGAAATGGACAGCATCGCGCCCAGGAACAGGCTGTCCATTGCGCTCCAGCCAAACAGGACGCCGATTTCGTAGCCCAGCCAGACCATGAGGAAAATTTCCAGCAACGCCGCGATCAACGCGCCCACGCCCACCCGCGTCAGTTTTCGCAAGTTGAATTCCAGCCCCAGCGAGAACAGCAGGAAAATGATCCCGATGTCAGCCAGCGTGCGAATGCTTTCCTCGTCCTGGATCAGCGGGAAGGGGGGCGTGTGCGGGCCAATGATGAACCCGGCCAGGATATAGCCCAGCACCACGGGCTGCTTGAGCCGGTGGAACACCACCGTCACCAGCCCGGCAACCATCATCACCACCGCAAGGTCCTGGAGAAACCGGATTGTGTGCATGAGCCGTAATTTGCCGCGATTGTGTCGTCGCCGCGCTGCCGGTCAAATGTTATCCCAACAAAGCGCAATGGGAATTATCCTTCCACGACTTTGCCGGCAGTTAAATATAAGCGCGGAGGAGCAAGGTTTTCCCCGCACCGCGCAGTTTGGTTTGATCTGCGACGGGCCAGGAAATTCCTCCCCGGTTCGGCTTGGCAATTGAATCCGCTTTGCGACAATTCTGCCATGCGTTCGGCGATTTGCATTGGATGGTTGGCGTTGTCCCTGACGGCTTTCAACAGCGTTGCGGACTGGCCTCAGTTTCGCGGGCCGACCGGCCAGGGCACTGCGGATGCCACCGGGCTGCCGCTGGCCTGGAGCGAAGACAAGAATGTATCCTGGCGCACGCCCATTCCCGGCCGGGCGTGGTCCTCGCCGGTCCTTCTGGGCAATCAAATCTGGCTCACCACCGCCTCGGAGGACGGGAAGGAATTGTCGGTGGTGTGCGTGGATCGTGAGTCAGGGAAAATTCTCCGCGAACAGAAAATTTTTGACGTTGTCAATCCGCAGGAGGCGCACCGGTTCAACACTTACGCGTCGCCCACGCCGGTGATTGAGAAGGGCCGCCTCTATGCCAGTTGGGGCTCACCCGGGTTGGCTTGCATTGACCCCAAAACCGGACGGGTGCTCTGGGAGCGGCGCGATTTTATCTGCAACCATTTTCGCGGCGCGGGCTCCTCGGTTTTGATTTTTGAAAACCTGCTCATCCATAATTTTGATGGCAGCGACCATCAGTTTGTTGTGGCACTGGACAAACGCACGGGCAAAACCATCTGGCGGACCGAGCGGTCGGTGGATTTCAAGGATTTGGGTCCGGACGGAAAACCGGATCAGGGAGGCGACTGGCGCAAGGCCTTTTCCACGCCGCGGGTGTTTCAAGTGGACGGCAAGCCGCTGCTGGTCAGTTGCGGTTCCAAGGCGGCCTACGCCTACGATCCGAAAAGCGGCAAGGAACTGTGGCGGGTGGAGGAACTGGTCAACTATTCCACTAGCACCACGCCGATTTTTGGAAACGGCCTGGTTTATTTGACCACAGGATTGCCGCGCGGCGAACTGTGGGCCGTGCGTCCGGATGGCAGGGGCGTTGTGACCGACTCGCACATGGTGTGGCGCGTGGCCCGCAACGTGCCGACCCGCCCTTCTCCGGTGCTGGCGGGCGAATTGCTGTTTATGGTCAACGACGGAGGCATTGCCAGTTGCCTGGACGCCTTGTCCGGCGAGGAAATCTGGCGCGAGCGAATTGGCGGCAATTACTCTGCCTCCCCGCTGCTGGCCGAGGGCCGGGTTTATTTTTTCAATGAGGAGGGCAAGACGACCGTCCTGGAAGCCGGCCGGCAATTCAAGGTTTTGGCTGAAAACCAACTGGGCGACGGCTTCATGGCCTCTCCGGCAGTGGCGGGTAAAGCTCTTTTCCTGCGCAGCCGCACCCATCTGTACCGCGTGGAGGCGAAGTAGTCTCTCTCTTCGCTCCATGGGTCCGGCATGCAATGTGCTGGAATTATCCCTCATGGCACGAAATAGCCGGGATGGATACTGCCATATATATGACACCAGATTTATTTCCCACCGAGAAGGATTTGAGCATGGCCAAAGTCCTCATTGTAGACGATGAGCAGGTGCATGTCCGTCTTTTGGACTGGGCTTTCCGCAAGGCAGGCTTCGAAAATTTATGCAGCGTTACCGATTCCACCAAGGCCATCAACGAATTCGGTCGCTTTAAGCCGGATTTGGTGCTGCTGGACCTTTACATGCCGCAGGTGGACGGCTTCATGGTTCTGGGGCAAATCCGGCGAGAACTCGCGCCGAATGATTTTTGGCCCGTCCTGGTGCTCACCGGCGAGGACACCTCGGACACCCGCAGCCGGGCCATGAGCGCGGGGGCTCACGATTTCCTGACCAAGCCTCTGAATTATTCGGAAGTCATGCTGCGGGCCAAAAACCTGCTACAGACGCGGCTGTTATACCAGCAAACCCGGCGCTTGAAGGCGCAGATTGATCAACTGACGGGCAAATAAAAAAGATGGAAACACCCAAAGATTCTCTGGACAGCCTGTTGGCTGCGATGATTCAAAGTTCCGAGGGATCTTCGGATTTGTTGTTTGTCGCGGGCAAGCCGCCCCAGGTTGAGATTTATGGCAAACTCACGCCGTTTGAGCTGGCGCCTCCGGATTCAGTGCTGACCAGCGCCATGATCGAAATGCTGGCCCACACCATCATCAACGGCAACGAGCGCATGTTGCGGGACTTGGCCCAAACCGGCTCGTGCGATTGCAGCTACTCGGTGCCCAACTTCTGCCGTTTTCGTGTCAACGTCTACCGGCAAAACGGCAACTACGCGATGGTGCTGCGGCGTCTGGCGTCCCAGGTGCCATCCATGGAAAAACTGGGCCTTCCCCCTGTCTTCACCGAGGTCATTCAGGAAAAAACGGGCATGATTTTTGTCACCGGTGGCACGGGCAGCGGCAAGACCACCACGCTGGCCGCATTTCTCAACGAGATCAACCAGACACGAGAGGTTCACATCGTCACGCTGGAGGACCCGATTGAATTTTTGCATCCGCACCTCAGGGCAACCTTCAGCCAGCGCGAACTGGGGCGTGATTTTTTTAATTATCCCGAGGGCCTTCGAGCCGCCATGCGCCAGGCGCCCAAGATCATCTTCGTCGGGGAAATCCGCGACCGCGAAACGATGGAAATCGCGCTTACTGCGGCCGAAACCGGCCATGTGGTTTATAGCACCCTGCACACCATCAGTGCCGGCCAGACCATCAACCGCATCCTGGGCATGTTCACCAAGGAGGAGGAGGATCAGGTCCGGGAGCGCCTTGCCGAAACCCTGCGCTACGTGATCAGCCAGCGATTGGTGCCCCGCAAGACCGGCGGACGTCTGCTGGTGACGGAACTGATGGGCAACAACCTGCGAAGCCGCGAGGCCATATTGCTGGGCGAGGGCGAAAATCGCAGGCTGTTTGACATCATCGAAAGCGGCACCACCTCCGGATGGCACAGCTTTGAACAATCCCTCATCCAAGCCTACGAGGAGGAATGGATCACCGAGGAAACCGCGCTGCAATACTCGACCAACAAGGCAATCATCCGCCAGCGCATCGACCTGGTGAACAAGCGCCGCAACCCCAACCTGGGCTCGTCCTCAACCACCATGAAAATGAGGCTGGGAGAACTTGACGCCAAGCCGGTCCCCCTTCCGGGAGGGTTGAAGATGACCGGCATGTGACTGCCGGGTTTGGGGTGGGCGTAAACCGGGTTTCAAATTTTTTCCGGTTGAATCCAGCCGCGCTTCCGGTACATCGCCCAGCCAATGTGCTCATGGAAGAAAAGGGACATTTTGTAAAAACCCGCGTGCCGAGGAACAAGCTGGATCGAATCTTCCGTTTCCACACTGACCTCGGTCTGGAAGTCGCTCGGCACACAGACGACGGAAACACCCTCAGTCAGGAACACGGCGCGCGCGCGCCGCATGTGATACGCCGAAGTGACCAGCACCACGCGCTTCCAGCCCTGCTCCCGGGCCAAAGCCGCCGTGCGAACAGCCTCATCACGCGTGTTGGCGCAGCCTCCCAGGCTGAAGATGGGCGCCTGGACGATGTTCCACGTCTCCAGCCAGCGCTTCATCAGGTCCGCTTCCACGCGCTCCTGTTCATTGACCCGGTGCGCGCCGCCGCCCAACACCAGGTTGGGAGCCTTGCCGCGGCGCACCAGCTCCACCGCCATCACCATGCGGTCGCCCGCAGCCGTCAGGTCGAGTCCAAAGGCTTCGTGTTTGGACGGACGCACGCCGCCGCCGAGCATCACGTCCCACATGCCCTGACTGACCTTGACCTTGTCGCATCGCACTCCGGAATGCTTTCCAGGCTTTCAATGACAAACGGCTCCTCCAATGTCGCCAGCAACCGCCCTGGAACCGAGGTGCAGCCGATGACAAACATGAAGAGCGCCACAGCGGCAGAACCCAGAGCCAGACGCCGCAGTTTATTTCGCCATAACAAAAAGGCGCCGATCCACAGCGCCAGCCAGATGATGCCCAAAGGCTCCACAAGGTAGGTCAACGATCGAATGATCTGCGAGAGCATGCCTCACGATAGGTGCGCGTGCAGTGGGGCAACAGCAGAAAAACCAGTGGGCGAACCTTGAAGGGCTTCAGGCGTTCCTCAGGCGCAACAGCCGTTCTCCTGCCGCGCGCAAGGTCTCCTCCCTTTTGGCAAAATGAAACCGCACAAAGCGCTTCTCCGGTTCGCGAAAAAAACTCGACCCCGGCACGCCCGCCACGCCGCTGTACCTCACCAGCCATTGCGCGCACGCGGTGTCATCGCCCCGGCCCAGCGACGAAATGTCCAGCAACACGTAATATGCTCCCTGCGGCTCGGTGAACGGCAGGCCCGTTTGCCCCAGATAACCCAGGAACAGATCGCGCTTGGCCGTGTAGTCCGCTGTCAGTTGCGCGTAATAGCTTTCGGGAAAATTCAGCGCCGTCACCGCCGCTTCCTGCAACGGTGCCGCCGCGCCGACGGTGAGAAAGTCATGCACTTTGCGCGCCGCCGAAATGACTTCCGCGGATGCCACGACATAACCCAGCCGCCAGCCGGTGATCGAATACGTCTTTGAGAGCGAACCGCAGGTCAGCGTCCGGTCGAACATGCCCGGCAACGTCGCAAAGGAAATGTGCCTGTTCGGCGCGTACACAATGTGCTCGTACACTTCGTCGGCCAGAACAAACACGTCGTGTTCCTCCGCCAGTTGCGCGATCAGCGTCAGCTCCTCGCGTGTGAACACCTTGCCCGAGGGATTCGCCGGATTGCACAGCACCAGCGCCTTGGGCTTCTGCGCAAAGGCTTTCTTCAGGTCCTCCGGGTCAAATGAAAAGTCCGGCGGCCGCAACGGCACAAAGATTGGTTCCGCCCCTGACAAAATCGCGTCCGCCGCGTAGTTCTCATAAAACGGCGAGAAGACCACGACCTTGTCGCCCGGATTGCACGCGGTCATCATCGCCACCATCATCGCCTCGGTGCTGCCGCAGGTGGTGACAATGTGGCGGTCCGGATCAATGGACAGCCCGGTGAACCGGTTGAACTTGCGAGCCAATGCCTCCCGAAAGCGGGGCGCGCCCCAGGTGACCGCATATTGATGATGGTCGCCGCGAATGGCGCAGGACAGCGCCTCGATCAATTCCTCCGGCGGATTGAAGTCTGGAAAACCCTGCGCCAGGTTGATGGCGCCATGGCGGTTGGCCTGCCGGGTCATGTCGCGAATCACCGACTCGGTAAACCCGGCCAGGCGTGCGGCGGTCTGGGGCATAACAGAAAGGGCGGATACTCAGTTGCGCTCGTACAGGACGGCAATAAAAATATCCGACGGGGCGTAAGCTGAATACGCCGTGTTGATGGCCTCCAGATCGGTCTTGGGCCCTTGGGGGGCAATGTTGCCGAAAATCTGGATCACACGAATCGGTTCCGATGCCAGCCACTTGTTGATTTCAGCTTCCATCTCGCTCAATTTCAGCTCGCCGCCTTTGAAAAATTTCACCTGGTGCATAGGGCATGGAGTCTCCTCATTTTTCCCGGGACAAATCAATGCGAAAGCTGTCAAGCATCGTGGGCCGGGTGTGATTGGAAACGGGTGATTTATTTTCTTCGCAAATGAGTTTGCGCAGCCA
>CALJZV010000295.1 GCA_937983475.1 uncultured Verrucomicrobiales bacterium | reverse complement strand
TATCTCAATTTGAACGGGAATTTTGTGGGCTCGGAACTCCAGGTGAATACCACAACGATCAGCAAGCAGTTTCAACCCTCTGTGGCGGTGGACAGCGCCGGAACGTATCTGGCTGTCTGGTCAAGCTTCACGGGTGGTCCGGGAAGCTTTGATTTATTTGCGCAACGCCTGGTGGATGGCGAACCGGCCGGTTTGTTTGCGCCCTCGGCTCCGTATGTCGCTCCGGTCAGTTCCACAGCATTCAGCGTGACTTGGCCGCCCATGTCCGGTTACTCAGTGGATTTTTACGAAGTGCATGTTGGCGGTGTGGCCGAGCCGATTGTGGTTACCAATTTGTTCACCACCGTGAACGGCTTTACTCCGGGCACGACGCACTCCTTCCGGTTGCTGTATCAATTGACCGATGGACGACGCTCGCCGCTGTCGACCCCCACCAGCGGGACAACATGGGGGGCGGACAACAATAGCGACGGTTTGCCGGACGACTGGCAGGCCGCCCAGTGGGGTGCCGATCCGGCCAACTGGCCCTCGGCGAACGAGGACTCCGACGGCGATGGCGCCAGCAATTTCCAGGAATTTTTGGCGGGCACCGATCCCAAGGATCCGACCAGCGTGCTGCGCACGCGGTTGAGCCGGACGCCTCAAGGCTTTGTGTTCGTGTGGAACACCCAACCGGGAATGATTTATCAGGTTCAGGTGGCCGACAATCTGGGGGCTTGGACAAACTACGGGGCGCCCCGGTTTGCCCATGGGAAATTTGACTCCGTGTCGGTGCCTGCGGGCAGTGCGGCCACTTTTTATCGTGTGATTCGTTTGCGCTAAATTATGTCCAGAATTCTTAAATATTGGCTTTTGGTGTTGGCGTTGGCCGGTTCCGTTTCGACCAGCAGGGCTTTTTCATTGTTGGGGCCGTTTGAAGAGTGGCAGCAGCCCAACATTGGCCATCGTCTTGGTGGGGATATTGGCGGGGTGAAGGATATCAACGAGGAATATCGTTGGAATGTGCCATTCATTACCTATGCCTACGATCCGTCGTTTTTGACATTTTTTGGCAGCAATGGCGTGGCGGCTGTGGAAGAGGGTATTGCGATTTTCAATGCGTTGCCCCCGGCATCCCAAATGAATTTGGATGATTTCCCCTTTGAGGCGCAACGATTCAACTTCAGGGCTCAGGCCTTGGAATTGACCGATTTAAAGTCCGTCGCGATGAATTTGCTGCTGGAGGAGATGGGCTTGGCCGAACCGGATCGTTATGTGTGGACCTTGCGAAGTCGCGCGGTGGTGAACAATGGCACACAGACCAACTATTTTGTGATGCAAATGAATTATGATCCGCTGACGCTTATTCCCACAAATCGAATCAATGGCGCTTTGTTTACATACAGTGATATTTTTGATGCTCAAAGTGTTCCCATTGCATTTCCGGTTGTTGAGCCTGTTGATCCATTGACCGGGCCCGAGTTGATTCCCGTTGCGGGCAGGGGATTGTTGAGTGGCGGGTTTTACGCTGGACTGTCTCGGGACGATGCGGGCGGATTACATGAGTTGTTCAGGACCAACAACTTTAATGTGGAGCGATTGCTGCCCGACGTTCAATTGGTGTCCACTAATGTGACCCCGACAGAACTGGTGACACAGGATTTGGGTTTGTTGGTGCTGCGAACCCAAAACACCACTAATACGCCCGCAGACCTGTTGAGTTTTTATCCCGGGTTGGTGATCGTGACCAATACCTCGCGCTTGGGACTTCAAATCCAGACCAACATTACCACTTATTTTGCCAATTATCCGTGTGACCCGGTTCAGATGTTTCTGACCAATTTCACCACGAACGTCGTCACCTTATTTGATTATGAGCTGGGCAATGTGGTGGTGCTTCGCTCGAATGCTACACGGGATGTTTTGGTGCGCATTGTCGAGGTGGTTCCGGCTGAGGATTTCACTCCGGGTTTGCCGGCATTCCGAACCAACGTCCTGGACGAGTTCATTCAAACCCAACCGATTCCCAGTGGGGAATTTTACATTCAGCCGCCCAATCTGGTTGGCTTTAATTTTGTATCCAATGTGTTTTCCGAGACGGTGCATTCCACCAACGTGGACTTCTTTGCAGAGTCATTGGTAACCATTCGGACCAATCGTTCCCAGTTGGAGCTGATTCAAACCTTTGATTTGATTACGTTCTCCGAGTTGGCGTTGACCAATCCGCCGGCAACATTGCAGGGGCTATTTCCCGATTTGTTGATTACCACCGTAAGCAACTTTTTCACCAACGTGGTAGTGACCAACACCTTCAATTTCTTTACCAACTTCCCGTGGGATCCAGCGGGCACGTTGACCCTTACCCAGGGCGTGTTTTTGACCACAAACATTGCCACCAATTTCAGTTACACGTTCGGCAACCTGTTGACCAATTTTCCGCCCAACTGCCAGCCGTTCACCAATATTGATGTAGTCATAGAGGAGGTTGTCACCGCGCAGAATCCATGGGCACCAGCGGGAAGCCCGCCGGTGGAAGAGAGCTTTTTCACCCAGGTGAACAGCAACTTGCTCAATGGCACGGTGCTGATTATTCCCACAAACCTCTTTTCGTATGAAATTGTCTCCACGCAACTGGTGGATGTGCAGATCCTGACAAACACGGTGATTTTTACCAATTTCTTCGGCACCGGGATCAACCAGACCAATGAGCAGCGTTTTATTCGATTTTCGACCAACTATTTCCTGAACGCCTTTCCAATTGAGTTTGTGACAACGAACCAGTTGGCCTCAAATATCTTGGGAGTCAGGCGCGAGATTGTTTCATCGGTCATTAGCAATGTATTCGAAGTGAACCGCATTGAATTGCTTTCTTCCACCAATTCGGTCGCGCTTCGTCCCGGAGTAGATAAGGTTCGGTTCATTCGAATGGATCGGAATTCGTTGCTGGGGCAGGAATTTCCTCCCAGCACGAATGTCCTGACGTTGGGAACCAATTTTGTAGTGGGTATGGATGGTTCAGTTCTTTACACCAATGTTTTACAGGTCACCAATGGGTACGTGGACACCATGATACTAACCAATTCGGGTACGAACACTTTGGTCAAACAAGTTGTTCGCAGGGGCCGGACGACGCCGGATATTTTGTTTACGGCGGCGGATCTTGGAGTAGCAAGTAATGGTCAGCCAGTTCGGGCCAGGCGAACTGTTACCGCCGGTTGGGATGACAACTCGGGATTAAATTCTCAGGAGGCATCGGGTGGACCGGGTGTGATTACTCCTCAAATTGTCATTTCCTTTAACAAAATCACTCCTTGGTATTTTAACTTCCGGTCTGGTTTTGACTCCTTTTTGCAGCAATCCACGCTTGGCCAAACATTCTTGGGGGTGCCAGTGACTTTTGCATGGGCCTCTTTCAATGGATCAACGAATGAGCCGGTCATTTATCCGTTGGGGTCCAGCATTAATGCGATTGAAAATCAAATTTTGAATCCTGCACCGTAAAGTAAGTCGATCGGATGATGCGATGCCCTGTTGATAATTAATATGAAGCGAGTTGTTCTGGTAGTTTTGGCTTGGATGAGCTTGGCGCAGTTGACGTGGGCGCAGACCAGCCAGTTTTACATCAATGACGGCATTGTGACGACGCCGCCAGTCATTGATGCGACCAACTTCGTCAACAACGGGCAATTCTACGCAACCAATGCTTTCATCACGACACCCTACAACACCTACAACACGCTCAATTTCAGCAACCGCAACCTCATGCGTGCGGGTGTAGGCTTTAAGTTCGAAACCATTCCGTCGGGTTCGGGTGTGGCCAAAATGGCGGCTAATTTTGTCAATGCAGCCTCGGTCAATCCTACCAATTCGCTTATTCACGGCGGACAACGCGTCACGGTTCTGGCCACGAACATTATCAATAGAGGCCGGTTGAACGTGGGTGTGGACGGCTTGCTATCCCTCCGGGGTCGAACTGTGGATTTAAGCCGGGGCACGTTGCGTGTGGATGGTTTTGATACAAACACATTTTTCTCACAGATTGGTGTGTTTAATGATTATTGGGGAGTCGGCACCAATTTTGGCGGTGGCAGTTTTCAACAGGCCATCTTCTCGAGCCCGTTCCATGTGACGACCAGTTTGGTGGCAGGGGTTTACACGTTTGGATTTCAACAGCTTTTTCTGACCAACGGACCGCCTCAGGGCCTGATTACCAACCGGTTTTCCAGCGCCAGTTTTCAGCCAGCGGACGCAACCGGAACAAATTTTAACATGACGATTGTTTATCTGGCCAACTCGAACAATTTGACGGTGCCTGCGGAAATCCGGTTTTTTGGAACCCGCCCTGAGATTGAATGGCGGGCGGTCACCACCAACAAAATTTCCGGGTTGGTCACTACAAATTCCCTGTATTTGAGCGACTCATTTGGTTTCAACACCAACTTGAGCGTGGTTCCGGTGTTTTCCACTTCACCGTTGCAGCCTAAGGCAACATACCGGCCCTTTAACTACTCCATAACCCGTTCCAATCCGTTTTTCACTTTTGGAGACACTGGCGTGGATTTCGATCCGGCTTTGGTCAACTTCGGCAGTGGTTCGTACGCGGCGTGGGGTGCCAAGATTGCGCCGACGAGCGAGCAGGTGTTCACCAACATTCCCGGCGCAGGCCCGACGAACATGCCCGGCCGCATCGAAATCATCGCAGAACACACGCTCGACATGGCGGGAGCCAGGATTGACGGGCTGAACTATCTCCGGTTGATGGCAACCAATCATTTTATCGGCAGCAGCAACGCGAATGTCATTGCGCCAATCAGCGATATCAACCTTTGCAGCACCAATGGCTCGTTGGTGATCTCCAACGTGTTGTCTCCGGTGGTTCCTCGGATCGTGGGCGACATTTTCTGTTGGAGTGCCCGCGCGACCAACGGCACTACGTTCACAGCGCCAAACGGCCTGCCTGCGCAGGTTCGGTATCACATTCTGATGGTGGACAGCCGGCTGTTCCCGGATGTGCAGCCTGTCATCCAGGATTTGACCCTTCGCAGCAAGGGAGCACCCGGCGGCATTAACAGCGTGACTGTTGGCGATGTGTTGAATGTACAAAGGGACTTTTTGATTGAAGCCGAGCAATTGACCATAACCCGTCACGTGGTCACCAACACGGTGGTGATTCCCAATCCGCCAAATCCACCGTCGGTCATTGAAACGGTGGTGACCAACAGCATGGGCGAAATCAACTTTGGTTCGGATATGATTGTCTGGTCCACCAGCCTGCCGCGGCTTCAATACCTCACCAATCACGGCCGAATTGCCGCTGGCAACGCTGCTTATTTCGGCGGCGCACGCCGTTCGCCGTTTTTCAATGTGCCGTTCGACGAGGCGTATCGAACCTTTATCAACAGCGGTTTGATTTCCGCGCACGGGCTGCTTATCTGGGCGGATGTGTTTCAGAATTCAGGGAATATTTCTTCAGGAACAGGCCCGCTGACCTTGCAGGCCGGTTCCGTGGTAATGACCAATGATGTTGCGCCGGTTGTTTTCAGCGCACCTAACGGAGACCTGACAATCACTGCTTCGAGCATGGTCGCATCCAATTTGATCATGGAGGCCGGTCGGAAGCTGTCGCTTTCTGTTACCGGCCTGCTGACCGATGGTGGTTTTGCCGCAAGCAACACTTGGCGCTGCGGGGATGGCTTTGACCTGCTGGTGAAGCCGGCAGCGGGGGATTTGCTCGGGACGATTGTCACCAACGTGGCATTTGATTTGACGGACGTGATCAACACGTGGGCTGGCGAAGATCGCGGTGCCAACTCGTCCGGATTTTCTGACAACGCAGCGCTGAATCGCCTGGTGCTGGATGGTGGGTTTTTCAGTCGCTTCACCTTCCGCGGGGCGACGGGCGCCAACGCGCTTTACGTGGACTTCCTTGAACTGCAAAACAACGCCACGAACTTTGCCTCAGCCATCCAGATTGACCCGGGCATGACGGTTTATTTTGCCAACGCCAACATTTCGCCCGACAAGCTCAATTCCCACCCCAGCGGCCGGCTGGTCTGGGTGCAAGGCTTTGCGGGGCCCAACAGCACGACCGTGGTGCCATTGCGCAGCGGCGGCAGTTTGACCATCAACAAGGCGCTTGCTGAAAGTTCCTCGATTGACTCGGATGGCGATGGCGTGCCAAATAAATTTGACGCGTTCCCGTTCGACGGGGCTGTGGTGAACGCAAGCCTTGCGGGATCCATTCCCGCCCCTCAAACGCTCTTGTCGTGGAGCGCCGCGTCCAACACGGTGTATATCGTGGAATGCTCAACCAATTTGACGTCCTGGCAGTTTGTGACCAACGTCACATCCGGCAGTTCGGCTGGTGTCATAACGATTCAATATCCGGTGTCTCCTTCGGGACGCTGTTACTACCGGGTTCGTTATTCTCCTTGACCCGACTTCAGTGCGGACGTTTTAACGATATTTTATGCGCATATTGCCAACGACAGTAGAAGTGCGCCCTTTGGGGCGCATTGGCCTGGCAGGTTTTGTCCTCCTCGCAGCTATCTTTCTATTTGCAGGAAATTTAAGGGCGCAACCCGTCAACGATAATTTTCTCAGCGCCAAGGCGATAACCGGCGCTTTGGGAACCGATGCCGCATCAAATGCGGGCGCCACATCCGAGGCCAACGAGCCCGCTCACGCAAACCAGCCCGGAGGAGCCTCCGTCTGGTATCGATGGACGGCACCACGGGACGGCCTGATGACGTTCAGCACGCTGGGCAGTTCCATTGACACGGTCCTGGCGGTTTATGGCGGAACGACATTGAGCGGCCTGGTGCCGTTGGCCGCCAATAACGATGCGGTTATAAATCCTCCGACCACGGACAGTCTGGTCCGCTTGTCGGTGGTTGACGGGACGACCTATTACATAGCCGTGGATGGGTATTTTGGAGAAGAAGGTAATTATGTGTTCAACTGGGCGTATGAGTTTGCCGGGGAATTTCTTTTTACCAGTTTTTTTCATTCCGGAAGCCTTCAAAATGTTTACGAATACAGCGAGACCGAGGGATTTCGCGGTGCCCGAATCACCGTGACCCGGCGGTTTGGCTCATCTGGACGGGTGCTGGTGGATTATGCCACCAGTGACGGAACCGCAGTCGATGGCCCTGATTACACGGGAGATAACGGGACACTGGTTTTCAACGACGGCCAAATGAGCGCCACCATTTTGATAAGCATTCAGAATGACGGCGGCACACCACAAGCGCCACGAGAGTTTACTGTGACGTTGAGCAATCCGAGGTTGGATTCGAATGAATCTACCGAAATTGCCCCGCCAGTCTTGAATGCGACGGATACCACGGCCGTTAGGCTGCTTGATGTGGACGTGGGACCAAGTGATGATACGGATCAACACGCTTTTATTTTTAACTTTG
>CALJZV010000294.1 GCA_937983475.1 uncultured Verrucomicrobiales bacterium | reverse complement strand
GGAGCTTATCTGACGGGGCCTTTGGGCTTCAGCAGACCACCGATGGAGGCTACATCATTTGCGGATTCTCATCCTCCTCGACCAATGGCAATAAGACCAGCCCGGCACGCGGTGCCAATGATTGTTGGGTTGTGCGGTTGGACGCCAATGGACAAAAGCTTTGGGATGCGACCTATGGTGGCAACGGAGATGAGCGCATTTCTAAGCTCAAACAAACCAGTGATGGCGGTTTTGTTCTTGCAGGGTACTCAACAACTGGCACCAACGGAACCAAGACCAGTCCTCCCTTCGGCGGTTACGACAGTTGGCTGGTACGCTTGGACGAATCCGGGAATTCCCTCTGGGACAAATCCTATGGAGGGACGAGCGAGGATTACTTGGAGACGGTCAACGTGCTTTCCGGAGGCGGGTTTCTGCTCACGGGCCTTTCCTCTTCGGGGCCCTCTGGCAACAAGACCAGCACCCTTTTTGGAGGCTCACCGGGATTTGGAGACGCTTGGCTTGTCCGCGTTGATGACGACGGCCAGAAACTCTGGGACGCCTCCTATGGCGGCAGCGGCGATGACACTGCCGAAAGCGTGATTGAGCTTGGCGATGGCGGTTTCATAGTTGCCGGATTTTCGATTTCCGGCGCAAGTGGCAACAAGACAAGCCCCAACTATGGCAATTTTGACGTTTGGGTGTTTCGAATTGATTCCAACGGGAATCGGCTTTGGGACCGGTCCTATGGGGGCAACGATTACGAGTCCTGTTATCGCATTGTTCCGGCCGGAGACGGATACCTGTTGGGGGCCACCTCAGCGAGCGGCGTCAGCGGCAACAAGACCAGCCCGGGCTACGGCAACTTTGACTACTGGATTATCCGTCTGGATTCGGATGGAAACGCACTTTGGCAAAAAACTTTTGTTGGATCCGGTGCTGATTTTTTGCGAACGGTTGCGCCAACTCGGGATGGCGGGTTCGTATTGGGTGGAAGATCCAATTCGGGCGTAAGCGGCAACAAAACCACCTCCGGTTACGGGGATAATGATTTCTGGATCGTTCGGATTGATTCCGAGGGGAACAAACTTTGGGAGAGGACCGTCGGAGGAAATGCCAGTGACGACTCATTTGACGGCACCCAAACCGCAGACGGAGGATTTATTTTCACGGGCTGGTCTTATTCGGGCATTAATGGAAACAAGACGGAGCCTAATTTCGGCGACCGTGATATTTGGGTCGTCAAACTTGGCCCGGAAGTGCCTCGCTTAATTGTATCGCCGCAGTCTCATGAAAGCATTCAAGCGAATGGGTTTCGTTTTTTGTTAAACGGCATTGCGAATCAGTATGCCATTGAAGTTTCGAGCAATCTAGCGGACTGGAATCTTCTTCAAACGAACTCTATTGCCACAACGGGATGGCCAATCGAGGTCATAGACTGGGGAGCAACCAATGGCTTGCAGCGCGCTTATCGGGCGCGATTGTTGCCATAAACAAAATGAGAAAGCGGATTTATTTTTTAGCGGAATAGTTCAGCTCTTATTCGGAAACAACCCCGTTTCGCCCTCGGTTCGCGCGAGGATCACCGCGCCGCAGGCGTCGCCGAACACGTTCACGGCGGTGCGGGCCATGTCCAGCAGCCGCTCGACAACCAGAATCAGCCCGATGCCCTCCGGCGGCAGGCCAATCGCGCCTAGAATCACGACAATCGCCACCAGGCTCGCGCTGGGCACGCCCGCCACGCCGATCGAGGTCAGCAGCGCCAGCAGCACAATGACCAGTTGCGTCTTGAAGGCGAGATCCAGTCCGTAAAGCTGCGCGATGAAGATGGCCGCCACGCATTCAAACAGCGCCGTGCCGTTCATGTTCACCGTCGCCCCGAGCGGGATCACAAAACTGCTGACCCGATGCGAGACGCCCGCGTTTTTCTCCACGCATTCGATGGTAATCGGCAGGGTCGCCGAGGAGGAGCTGGTGGAAAAGGCCGTCAGCAAGGCCGGCATCATGGCGCGGAAATGGCGGACCGGGTTGACCCGACCCACGAGCCACACCAGCAGCGGCAGCACAATGAACGCATGAATGGCCAGCGCGGAAAGCACCGTGGCCACCAGCGCCAGCAGGCTGCGCAGTTGGTCGAGATTGGTTGTGGCCGCGACTTTGGCGACCAGCGCGAAGATGCCGATGGGCGCGAATTTCATCACCGCGCCGGTGATGCGGATCATCACGTCATACACGCCCTGCCAGAAGAGTTTCAAAATGCGCGCCGGTTCGCCGTCCATTCTTCCGGTGAAATAGCCGAACAGAATGCAGAAGACGATCAAGGCCAGGATGTCGGCGTTGTTGGCCGAGGTCTGCACCACGTTCTCAGGAATCATGCGCAGGAACACCTCCACAACATCCTTGCTGCCGCGCTCGCCCACCGTTTTCTGGACCAGCGCCGGATCGGACGTCAGCCCCAGGTCGGCGGGCGCGCCGTCGGTGACGCCGGGCTTGATCCAGTTGACCAGGCTCACGCCGATCAGGACCGCAATCAGCCCGGTGCCGAGAAAATAAATCAATGTTTTCAAGCCCAGACGCGCAAAGGCCCGCTCGGCGCCCAGCCCCGCGACGCCCGTCACGATGGCCGAGGCAATCAGCGGAACGACGAGCATTTTCAAGGCGCGCAGGAAGAGCTGGCCCACGAAGCCAAAGACGTCGAGCAGAGGCACCCCGAAAACCGCCGTGCCGTCTCCGGCGAGCCGGCCCACGATGAACGCGGCGGCCAGCGCGATGAAAATCTGCCAGTGATACGGAAT
>CALJZV010000293.1 GCA_937983475.1 uncultured Verrucomicrobiales bacterium | reverse complement strand
CCCCGCCGCATCATGCTCATGGTCAAGGCCGGCAAACCGGTGGATGAATTCATCGAGCAAATTATCCCGCATCTGGAACCAGGTGATATCCTCATTGACGGCGGCAACTCGCTGTTTGATGACACCAACCGGCGCACCAAACACCTCGAGTCCAAGGGCCTGTTGTACATTGGCACCGGCGTTTCCGGAGGCGAGGAAGGCGCGCGCCGCGGCCCCAGCATCATGCCCGGCGGCAGCCCCGCTGCGTGGACCGCCGTGAAGCCCATTTTCCAATCCATCGCTGCCAAGGTGGCCGACGGCGCCCCCTGCTGCGACTGGGTGGGCGAACAAGGCGCCGGACATTACGTGAAGATGGTTCACAACGGCATCGAGTACGGCGACATGCAACTCATCTGCGAGGCCTACAACATCATGAAAAATGGACTGGGCATGTCCGCCGATGAAATGCACCAGGTCTTCAAGGAATGGAACGAGGGCGATTTGGAAAGCTATCTCATTGAAATCACCCGCGACATTCTTGGCTACAAGGACGCCGACGGCCAGCCGATGGTGGACAAAATCCTCGACACTGCCGGCCAGAAAGGCACCGGCAAATGGACGGTCGTCAACTCCCAGGATTTGGGCATTCCCATCACGCTCATTGCCGAGGCGGTTTATTCCCGCTGTGTCTCGGCGTTGAAGGACGAGCGCGTCAAAGCCGCGAAGAAATTAAAAGGGCCGCGCCCCGCGCTGGCTCAGGCCAAGAAGGCCGAAGCCAAGGCCGCCTTCATCACCGACATTCGCGACGCGCTCTACTGCTCCAAGATCGTCAGCTACGCCCAGGGCTACATGCTCATGCGGGCCGCCGCCAAAGAATACGGCTGGAACCTCAATTACGGCGGCATCGCGCTGATGTGGCGCGGAGGATGCATCATCCGCTCGCGGTTCCTTGGAAAAATCAAGGAAGCCTACGAGAAGAACGCCAAACTCTCCAACCTGATGCTTGACGACTACTTCCGCGGCGAAATCAAGCGCTGCCAGAAGGGCTGGCGCAACGTCGTGGCCACCGCCGCCAAGAAAGGCATTCCCGTGCCGGCCTTCAGCACGGCGCTGGCGTTCTACGACCAATACCGAAGCGCGGTGTTGCCGGCCAACCTGCTCCAGGCTCAGTGCGATTACTTTGGCGCGCACACCTACGAGCGCGTGGACAAGCCGCGCGGCGAATTCTTCCACACCAACTGGACCGGGCGCGGGGGTGACGTCTCATCGGGCACCTACAACGTCTGAGGCATAATTTACCGCAAGCATCAGCGCTGCGCCGCACTGGGCGGCCCAGCGCTGATTTGCTTTTGAACGCCAAGAAAAAGAGTATCGCCCTTGTCCGCAGCCTTTGTTAAACAACCCCGATGCTGCGCACATGGTTTTCCACTCGTTACTTCGGTTTCATTTTCTTTGCACTTTTCGGCGTCGTTCTGGCAAACGGCCAACCGGCTCAACAGTCCCTATCGTGGTGGAAGGGCAACCTGCACACCCACTCGCTCTGCAGCGATGGCGATCATCATCCGGAAATGACCGCCGCG
>CALJZV010000292.1 GCA_937983475.1 uncultured Verrucomicrobiales bacterium | reverse complement strand
CAGCAACGGCGTCGGCCCGACGAGCAGCAACGCCGCCACGCTGACGGTGAATTGAACTGGCTTGGCAGGAGCGGGAAAGCAAACGAGACGCCGTTGCAGCGTTTTAAGGCTGCTTGACGACACGGTAGAACTTTCGATCAGTCAGGTTGGTGTCCGTGACGGTGATCAAGCCGGTCGAGTTGGTGACGAGCGACACGGCCTCCCACTGCGTCAGGTTCGTGGACCGCTCCACCTGATAAACCGCATTCAAGTTGGCCAGCACGATCCACTCAAATCCATTGGTCGCGGTAAAACTGGTTTGGAGCGAAAGGCTGTCCAATTGAGTTCGGTTGCCGAGAAAGACCACCGGCGGATTGGTGGAACCGGAATAGGAACCCCAAACAGTTGTGTGAAAATGCATCTCGTCATTGGTGCTGCGGCCTGAGGCAAGGTAAGAGGGGGCGTAATCATGAAAAGTGATGACCGCGCCGGGCGTAATCACGCCGGGACCTTCGGTGCTGCCGTTCAGGGTGCCATTGTTGATCCAAGCCGAGGTGCCGCTGATTTCGTGAGGATGAAAGCCTGCGGATATATTGGAATTCCACCGGAATATTTTTGGCTTAAAATCCTTCACTTTGAATAAAATGTCGGGCTGGGTGATGACCCGTTGCAGCGTTTGCTGGCGACCTTCGCTGTTGGTGACATACAAATCGGTGAAGACGTTGGTCAACGGAGTGAAAGTTTTGGCGACGGCGTCGAAATGGAGGCGTTGGAAGGTGATCTTATCCACACCCGGACGAAGCGCGGTGGTGACGTAGTTGTCCGCGTTGGTTCCCGCGCCGACCACGCCCGGCAGCAATCCCTCGACGTTCAAATTGCTCGGTTTCAGCAAACAGGCCAACCCGCCCATCTCGTCCCCCGCGAAGAAACCGAAAACCTCGCCACCATACGGCCCATGCCCCGCAACAGGCAGCATGTTGGGCCAGCTATCCATTTCCATGGGAGAAATGTAGAGAAAATGAACATCCAAAGCAGAATAATAACCCGGGACGTGGTCGAACCGAGTTCCATTGATCGAAATGCTTGGAGCAAGCGAGACAGGATCAAAATTCCGCTGGATGATCGTGTAATTGGTAGCCGTAGGCTCGAATTGAATATCTCGTATGGCATAGACAAACCATTTCGGATTTGAGAGTCCCAAATGCTGCAAAACCAAGGTAAGCGTTGTGGATTTCAAATCCAAAATGTGGTTCCGATAAGCTTCATAATTTTGAAACAGTGGAATGAGCGTAAAATCCTCCAGATTGATTTGTGACGCAGGCGGCAAGGCATTGAGCACCTCAAACGCCTCTTCCACCGCCTGAATGCCCGGTTCGCCAAGCGCCTCCACGAAGCTTTCGTCGAACCCGTAGGTCACAAGCGGAACATTCCATCGGTATTCGTTGCCCAAGTCCATTGGCCCGCCGGTATCAAAGTGAAACTGATATCCTTTTTGCCGGTCCATCCACGGCGCATAAGGGCCACGCAGGGAAAAACCCATTGCCGGCCCGACCAGCCCAAGCCAGCGCAACCCGGCCAAAATGAAATTCCAAACGTGGCGCCGGTCATCGCCAATCACGGCGA
>CALJZV010000291.1 GCA_937983475.1 uncultured Verrucomicrobiales bacterium | reverse complement strand
ACGGGATGAACGGATTCCGCGCCTCGGGCTTCAGCGACGCCGGCATCCGCGGGGTGGTGGTCAGCCTGGCGCACCCGAATTTTTCGCGCATCACCATCACAGGCGACCGCATTGAATGCGGCGCGGGCGCAAAATTGAAAGCGGTGTCGGTTGAGGCGCGGCGACATGGGCTGGCGGGCCTGGAATTTTTGGAAGGCATCCCCGGCAGTGTCGGCGGCGCGCTCCGCATGAACGCCGGCGCCATGGGCGCGGCCACATTCGACCGTGTCGAGCACATCCGTTTCATGGATTTCGGAGGCGGCTTGCATCAGCTTCCCACCACCGAAGTGCACGCCAAGTACCGCTCCTGCCCGTTGCTGAAAGACAACATCGCCCTTGGCGCTGTCTTTAAGGGTGAACCGGCGTCGCCCGAGGAAATTGCCGAGAAAATGAAACAGTTCTGCGGCAAGCGGTGGAACTCGCAGCCCGCAGCCCCGAGCGCCGGTTGCATCTTCAAAAACACGCCGCTCATGCCGGCTGGAAAACTGGTGGACGAACTGGGCCTCAAGGGCCTTCGGGTCGGCGGTGCCGCCGTGTCCGATGTTCATGGCAATTTCATCGTCAACGACAACAAAGCGACCGCGCGTGACGTGCTGAACCTTATCGAAATAGTCCGCCAAAAAGTCCGCGACATGCGCGGCATTGACCTGGAAACGGAAGTGGAAATCGTTGGCGAAGATTCACCGAAGAATTCAACCGCCTCGGAGTTGATTGCCAAACACTCCCCCGACTTGCTGGAAACCAAATGAGCCGAAAACTAAACATCACTGTCATGCTGGGCGGCCCGTCCGCCGAACGCGAAGTCTCCCTGCGCACCGGCACCGCCGTCGCCAGCGCCTTGCGGTCACTGGGCCACAACGTCAGCGAAGTGGACCCGAGGGACGGCAGTTTCATTTTGCCAAAAGACACCGACGTGGTGTTCCTGGCCCTCCATGGGACCTACGGCGAGGACGGCACCGTGCAGAAACAACTGGATGCGCTGGGCGTTCCCTACACCGGCTGCGACGCCGAAGCCAGCCGCATCGGGTTTGACAAAGTCCTTACCAAGCAGCGTTGTCTCGAAGCCAGCGTGCCCACGGCCAAGTTCGCCATTCTTAAATCGCCGCAAACACCCTGGCCCGAGGGATGGCAGCCGCCGGTGGTGCTCAAGCCGGTGCGACAGGGCTCCAGCGTCGGACTTCAATTTGTCAACGCCGTCGAGGAATGGCCCCAGAAGGTTGCCGAGGTTTTCAAATACGATTCCGAAGTCCTGATGGAGGAGAAAATTGTCGGGCGCGAAACCACCGTCGGCATTCTGGGCAACGAACCGCTGCCGGTCGTCGAAGTCCGCGTCAAGCAGGGCGAATTTGACTACAAGAACAAATACACGCCCGGGGCCACCGAGCATTTTTGCCCGGCGGATTTCGACACGGCCACGACGTTGCGCATCCAGCAAGCCGGGCTGGGCGCGTTCAAGGCCATCGGCGGCCGCGATTACGCCCGCGTGGACGTGATGGTCCGCGCTAACGGCGACCCGATCGTGCTGGAAGTCAACACGCTGCCGGGCATGACCGAGTTGAGCCTGCTTCCCGACGCGGCGCGCGCCGCAGGGCTGAGCTATCCGCAGCTTTGCCAGCGCATGGTGGACCTGGCCATGGACCGAGCCAAAAAATAATTTTCAACCTTATCAGAAAATAAAAGGACCCCTTTTGCCATGTGGCTTAAACGAAAAAAACGGAACCGCCGGCTGGAGCGTGAGCACCTGATCGATGTGAAACTGCGGTCCCAGCAGCTTCGCGCCGCGCGGCTTCGTTTTGCCGGGATTGCCTGTAGCGTTTTATTGTGCCTGGTGTTGACCACCCTGCTGGTGTGGCGCGGGGGCGAATGGCTGCTCAACCGCTTCATTTACGAAAACGACGCCTTCGCCATTCGCGAGATTGAAATCACCACCGACGGCGTCATCGCTCCCGAGCATTTGCGCCGCTGGACGCTCATCAAGCCCAACCAAAACCTGCTCGCGCTTGATTTGGCCCGAGTCAAACGGGACCTGGAACTGGTGCCCGTGATTCATTCCGCGTCGGTCGAGCGGATTCTTCCCAACACGCTGCGCATCCGCGTGGTCGAACGTGAACCCGTAGCGCAGGTCAAGTCGGTCCGCCTGCAGGCTGGCGGCGGCTACGAGCAAGTGGTCTATCACCTCGATGAACACGGGGTGGTGTTTCGCCCGCTGGACCCGCGATTGCGGTCACGTCCGCCGGAATTTTCGCACGATCATCTGGCGGTTATTTCAGGCATAGACGCCCGTGAACTGCGCGAGGGGCGAAAGGTGGATTCCGAGCAGATTCTAGGGGCACTGGGCCTGATTCTGGAGTTTGACCGTTCGCCGATGTTCGGCATCGTCGAATTGTCCCGCATTGATGTGGCGGCGCCGGATATTCTGCATATTTACACGGCGCAAGGCAGCGAGGTGTTTTTCTCTCTCGGTGATTGCGCCCAGCAACTGCACCGCTGGCGGCTGGTCCATGACCGTACACAGCGATGGAACAAGGCCATCGCCTCGCTGGACCTGTCCATCTCCAACAACCTTCCGCTGCGCCTGGCCGAATCCACCCCATCCTCCTCACGGCCTCCTCTCAACCCGAAACCCACGCGCACCAAAAAGAAAAATGTTTGACTCCTCCAACATCATTGTCGGCCTGGAAATCGGCACCTCCAAAATCTGCGCCGTAGTGGGCGAGATCACCCACAGCGGCTCCTTGAACCTCATCGGCATCGGCCAATCCCGCTCGCGCGGAGTGCGCAAGGGCGAAATCGTGGACAGCGCCATGGCCGAGGAGGACGTCCGCGCCGCCATCGTGGACGCCGAACAAATGTCCAACGCGGAAATCCGCAGCGTGTACCTGGGCGTCACCGGCGCGCACATCCGCGGCTTCAACAATCGCGGCAACCACACCATCGTCTCAGCCGATCGGGAAATCACCGAGGAAGACGTTCAGGACGTCATCAAGAACGCCAAGGCCTACAACCTGCCGCGCGAAAACCAGGTCGTCCACTCCGTGCGCCAGCATTTCCTGGTGGACGGACAGTCGGGAATTGTCAACCCCATCGGCATGCTCGGCGTCCATCTCAATGTGGATATGCACGTCATCCACGGCCATTTGAACCGACTGCAAAACCCCATCCGGGTGGTTAACGGGCTTCAACTGGAAGTCGATGAAATTGTCTTCAATGGCCTGGCCTCCTCGCTGGCAATGCTGAGCAGCGAGCAAAAAGAGCTGGGCGCGCTGGTGATTGACCTGGGCGGCGGCACCACCGAATACGTGGTTTATTCCGGAGGGATCATCAAGCATACCGGCGTCTTGGCTGTGGGCGGCGACCACGTCTCAAGCGACATAGGCTATGGATTGAAGGTGCCCCTCAGCCGCGCCGAGCAACTGAAAATTGACCACGGCTCGGCGATCATAGAAAAAAGTGCTCAGGGCCAAACCATCACGTTGCCGAGCGAGGTCGGGCTTCCGGGACGCGCCATCAATCTGGACCACCTGCACACCATCATGTAGCTGCGGCTGGAGGAAATTTTTGAACTCATTGCGGAAAAACTGTCCGAGGAAGGCCTTCTCGATTATCTGCGAGCAGG
>CALJZV010000290.1 GCA_937983475.1 uncultured Verrucomicrobiales bacterium | reverse complement strand
CCGCTCCCCCCTGCTGTCCGATCGGGTAAGCGTCTCAGCTTGTCACTTTTCCTTTCGTAGCCCTTCAAGGCCGCTCGCAGCAAGCGTAGCGCCTTGAAGGTCACTCCGGTCGGCATCAAGAGCCATCTCGTCCTCCGGGCCACCCTGGACCGCCTCCCTGACATGGCACCCAAGCCCGACGCCGTGCCGGACCCAAACGACCCGGCGCTTGACAAGCTCAACTTTTCGCCCTGACATTTGCACCACCGACCTGCCCCGCCCCAGGCCGCTCGCTCGCCAACTCCCCTGCCTGCATACCGGCGCAGCGAGCGGCCCAACTTCTCCGATTTCCGTCCCCGGCCTCAGTCCGGGATCAACCAAAACAAACCACCTAACCAACCAAACTGAGACCATAGTGAACCTACTGTCGTGTTAATAACTGGGAGCCCGGAGCGCCTGATGTGCTGGCGCTCCGGGCCGATTTTTCACAACTTACTTAATACCCAAAATGACTATCTACATTCACAAACTCGCCGAAGACAAGTGGGCCATCGGCCCGGACGAGGCCTTTGACATCTCCGACATGGATGCGCCGGGAATGTTTTACCCCAGCCAAGCGGGCGCGACCCGGGCCGCGAGGAGACTCTACGGCCCCAGTGCCGCCTTGAGGCCGGACGCTACCAAATTGCAAGTCTCCCTCGACCACGTCGCCACTGCGGGGCCTCTGGTGACGCTCAGGGCGATTGTCGAGGTGCTCCGGCACTCGCCTCATTTTAGCATGGAGGAGCGCAAAGAATTGGCGCTCGAGGCCGAGCTCGCGCTCAAGTGCAGCTACGACTGGGGCGACGACACGATCATCACCGACGACCAAGTCGACCGGCTCGAGGAAGCTATCTACAGCGAGAGCGAGGAAGACGTCGCCGCCCAGCAACACGCCACCCAAACCCGCTAAAACTGATGCCCAACAACAAAGGCATGCAGGTCAAATGGACAGTCGATGAGCATAAAATCGTCGCCGATCACGTTTGGCAGGGAATTCTCGAGGATCCCGGGATCCCAATGTCCCGGCTCTTTGAGGAGGCGCAAAAAAAGTGCCTGCCGCCGGACCGGCGCAGGCTGATCAATTCCCGTTTAGCCGCCGCGCCGGTCATGAAGCTGGTCGAAAAGCGAGCAAAGCAAATCGCCAACGACGTTGGCGAATTGCGCCGACTGCGCATCGAGGCCGAGCATCACCAGGAAACGGTCGAGGGGCTGAAGTCGGAGATTGCCCAAATCCGCAGCCGGGATGTCGAGCTGGACGACCTCGCTGAATGCCTCTCGGACAACGAAATCCTGGCGCGGGTCGCTGATCTTCCGCCGGAGGACATCCTAGCCGAATATCCGCTGCCCAAGCTGGCTGGTTATGTCACCGAGCAAATCGTCGCCAACTGGTTGGGCCAGCCCCCGGTCGAAGAGGATAAGAATGACGACGAGGAAGATCCGGTCGGTCTCTCCAATGGCGACCGGCATGAGGAGCCGGAGGCTGAGGAAGCTGAGCCGGAGCCGGAAGTCCTCGATCTTGTCTCGCCCAAAGAGCGGCCCAGGAAAGCAAAGCTGCCCCGGGTGCTCGTCGTCGGCATGCAGTCCAAGGACATGGCGTCACTGCGCGACAAGGTTCCATTTGTCGAGCTGCTCCACAACGACGGCAGGGAATATGATCTCGGCCTGCCCAAGAACGTGGACGGCGTGTTTGTTGTGACCAAATTCATCAACCATCCAATGCGGAACAAGGTGGAAAAATTCTACGGTCGGCACGCCGTGACCAAGGTCAACGGCGGCCTCTCAAGCATCGAGAAAGCCATCAAAGACGCTGCTTTTCAACGGCCCTCAATGGCGTCGTGACCATTTTGTTGAAGTCAACAAAATGATCTGAACAGCAACCCTCAATGCCGTGAGCGGCGATGGATGCGGACCAGCGCGATGATCAGCGCCGTGAGGATCGAGGCCCCCACGATGAACAAAATGACATCTACAATTGGCGGAACCATGAGCATTAAAAGGCTGCGCCCATCGGCGGCATGGACCGCTGCGGGCTTGTGAATGCGCCCGGCTCTCCTCCTCCTTGAGGCATGCTCGGCGGGGGAGGGGATCCGGCAGGCAAAATAGGCGGGATCTGGTCGATCATGTCAAGCATCGTTTCCGAGTTGGGAATTTGGTAGAGCTTGAGCTGATTGAGATAAATGCTGCGCATCGCCATGCGCCACTCCGGCGGGTAAGCCGCGTAGCGCTCGAGCAGCTCGATAGCGTGGGTGTTCTGCACGGCCTGCTGTTCGCTCTTGTAGCGGCTGAGCTGCAGCTCGAGGTCGAAGTGAAACTGCTGGATATCGGCCCCCAGAATGATGCCGCTCTGCCATTCGTCGCCGTTGTGGAAGCGGTAAACTTCCTGCTCGTCCGCGTTCGCAGCGCAGAGCAGGATGCCCTGCTTGGCGGCGGATTCGATCCCGGGCGACAGGCTCGAGATGTTGGGCGCGAAAAGCTCCTGGCCCTGGCGCTCGAGGTGGATCACTCCGGTCGCCAGCTTGGCGGTCTCCAGCCCGGCGGCGTTGGCGTCGTTGGCGTTGGTGACGCCGCTCATGTTTTGGGCGTGCTGGAGCAGGTAGTCGATCATGCTCTGGAGGTGATCGGTCTTGATATCGACCAGCTGGACCGACTGGTAGAAATCCTCGATGGTTTTGCCGGGCTTGAGCGTGTAGGTAACGTCGGCGTTCAGTTCCAAATGCGGGCTGTTGTCACCCTCGATGACGGCGGTCGGATCAACCGCATCGACCCGGCCCTCCTTCTGGTGAGCCAGATTGATTCGATTAAACAAAGTATCGATGGAGCTGTTTAATCGATAAAACATCTCAGCCATGCCGATCCCGTGCCAGCGGCCATCGACGGGGTTGACCCGCTGGACGTGGAAGGGGCGCTCACCCAGCGGCGTCACGTTCTGGAGGTAGTCATAGAAAATGGGACGCTGCGTCACCGTATCGACCACCGCGATGATCGACTCCATGATGCCGTCCTCGTTGGCGTCGTAATGCATGTAAGCCTCGGCCAGATGGACGACCGGATCGCCCTGGCTCGAGCTGGTCAGCTCGGAAATCCCGCTTTCCCCGCCGCCGGTTTCACCCAGCTCGGTGCGAGGGTTCATCTTGCCACTGATCAGCTGGAAATCGCCTCCGGCGAGCTCGCGCAACAAACTCATGACGCGGTGGACGTCCTCGGCTTGGCCGGTCCGGGAAATGTGCTCCAGATACTGGTGAGCGATCTGGATGGCCGGTTGATCGTAGAGATGGATAATGATGTCAGCGTCCTCGATGCTCTCGGCGTAGGGGCTGATGAGGAGGTCCTTGTAGTAGACGCTGGAGAGGTCGAGGCCCTTGTATTTGGTCGCCGTCTTGTTGACCAGCTTGGCCTCGAAGACGATATCGTCAGGCTCGTCGGCCCATTCCGGGAGGTTCGTCTTCAAATCGCGCTTGAGGAGGAACTCCCCGGAATCCCCCACCACCCAGCGGTCGTCTGGGTAGATGTAGTCGCCATCCTGGGCCAGGAGCGGCTGGCCGTTGGGAGCCACGGCGACCTGGGCCCAGGTCTTGTAGTAATCGACGAGATGCCTGTAAGAGGTTTTGCTGACGCCCTCACCCCGAATGAAGGCATTCAAGTTGCAGGTCTCGAACACGTCGCGGGCCCGGGCTTGACGCATGTGCCACTTGCTCCAGCGATCATAGGCCTTGCTCGCTTCGTAGTCCTCGTCGCCGACCGGGCTGATCGCATACCAGGGATCGGTCGCGAAAAAGTAGGCGTTGGCCCGGGCCGCCATCTGCTTGACGAGGCGGTGGGTAACCGGGATGTGATCGTTGCTATATTCAAACAGCCCTCCGTAGAGGTAGGCCCTGTAGTCGAGCTCCAGGTGGTAGATGTTGTCGTAGATTTCGCGGCGGCCCAGGAAACTCTGCGCAGCCCGGCTCTCCTGCAGATCAGCTGGACTCAGGGTCTCAAACCAGCCGCTGTCCATGGTGACGTCCCGACCCGTGGACGCCTCGAGGTTGATCTTGTCGTTACATATCTTATCGACGAGCCGGACCTCCTGCTCGCGGTTGAGCTCGAGGGCGGAGGGGAAGACGGTGCGAGGTCCGTCGGGGTCCTCGTAGCCGAGGCTTGATTCTGGGACCCGGGAGAGGAAGGCGGCTAGCTGATCATCCATGAGAAGCGAGGTTGCAATGTTATTAGCTGGCCCAGAGAGGGCGCGTCTCAAGTTGCAGGTTATATCACTAGGGCAAGCGCTATTCAGACAGCCCTGACAAAGGCGCAGAAACTCACTCAAACTATCTACCGGCACCGATCACCTGATCACGCCGATGCGCACCGATCCCCTCTCAGACCTGCGTCTCAACCGCTCATTGCACGATAGCTTGGCCGCAATACTGGTGATCCGGCGCAATGAGTTTCCAGCCGTCCTGGGCTCGCTGATCGTTTGGGTCGCTCCCTTCGGACACATTCGTCACCGGGACCTGGACAGCCCACCGGGTTGCTCCCTGGTCCTGGACCCATTGCGGCGGCGGGGTATCACTAGGCATCGTGTGGTAGACCGTTGGCGGGTCCACGCTCGGGCCGCCGCTGATGGCATTCCAAACTCCATGCCAGCGTCGCACTCCGGCGATCACCGGAGCGGCGACGTGAACCCAAGGATCCTCCGGGAATGGAGAATGATCAGGGTCATCGAAGAGCACGACGTAGGCCTGCAGGTTGGTGACCAACGTCTTCAGCTTGAGCGGCTCACCGTCCTGCTCCAGGCCGGTCGAATCTTCGGTGTAGCTGGACGCTGAGATATTATTTACCGAGATCAGCCCGCTGCTCAATGTCCCGTGTGCCACAACACTTTGGCTGGCCTTGAGCACCCCGCTGTAGAGGTCGTATTTAGTCACCCAGACGTAGCCCAAGCAGTCCTCGTAGGTATCGCAATCGCAGGGACAGGGATCGATCAGGAAATCCGGCCCGGCTTCGGAATGGTAGTTGACCAGGGCCATCAGTTTATCAGCTTTGGATGTAAACTGCCTGCACGATCTGCGGACGGCTGAAGGTCAGAGAGCGAGTCGTCGGGCAGAAGCTGGCTCCAACCGGGCCATACATCTGCTGGTTGAATTCGAGGCTTCCGTCCACGATGCGCACCTTGCCGATCAGTTCGTAGTAAATCCCGGTTTGCGCGGCGGCGGCCTCAGCAGTCTCGGCGTCCCGGTCAAGCTCCGGCAGCCGGTTGTCGGTCGGGTCCGAGTCGGCGGTGAGGACCACCTCCCACTCGGTGCCGGTCTCGACATCGCCGCCGATGATTTCCCAGAGCTGCTCACCGGGATCCGGGTTGATGTCCTCGACCTCCAGGGCAATCTCGACCTTGAGGTAGACTCGCTGCCAGCTCGCGGTGGCTGTCTGGATCGGCTCGAGGAAGATGCTCCCCGCGCCCAGCTTCGGCTCGACCGACAGGCCGCCGGTCGTGTTCCCGCCAACCACGCCGGGCTCAACGATGAATTTCTCGGGCTGATCCTCCACTCCGGCGCTCTTGAGCTGGAATGGCCACGTTGCGGCGCTCGGGGCCTCGCAGAGAGGCTTGCCCCATACCTCGTCGCTGTAGCCGTCGCCGCCGTAAAGCTTGATCCCAGCATAGCCCTGGAAGCGGCCCGCCAGACTCTGAAACTCCTGGCGCTGCTCGCCGAGAGCTCGCGCCAGGAAGGTTTGCCGGACAAACTCCGGCCACAACTCGCTCAGCTCGCCCTCGAAAGGAGGGGACGGCTCGGTGATCGGCAGCCCCTGGCCGGGCACCTGATATTCGTCGCTGTCGCTGCGCACACTCATTTTTTCGGCGTGATGACGTCGCGGACGGTCGGGTCAATTTGCCGCCATTGGACATGGCTTGGGAACATGAGATCTTTTTCCTCGCGCCGGATCCGGGAGAGCAGGTCGAGCAGCTCGCTCATTTTGTGCTCGGTGGGGCGCTTCAGGTCGTAGGGCGAGACCAGCATCCGGCTCTCCACGGCGAAGCGCTCACCGACCCGGCGCTTGTATTCGTGGAACTCCTCGTTGGTCATGTCGGCCCAGCCGCCCGGGGCGCTCAGGTCGCGGTAGTTGTGCTTCTTGGGTGCGGTCGGAGCCGAGGTGCCCTGGGGCATCTCGTGGTTCACTCGGATGAACTCCTGAAGGAAACTGTCGAAAGCGTCCTCGGTTTCGGCGCTGGGCTGCAGTCCGACGGCGGCGAGGTTGCGCAGCAGGCGCTGATTGCCCCCGGAGAGGCCCTTGCGGATCGGTCGTCCATAGAGGTCCACTTGCGGCGGCACGCCCCAGAGATCGCCGTGCGGCAGCAGGCTGTAGCCAAGCGGGCGCTCGTAGTAGTCGCGGACATGGTCGTCAGCATTGCGGATCGGCGAGCGGATCAAATTCGGAACGAAGCCGCTCAAAATTGACGTCGCCATCCGCTCGATCTTCCAGGGCTTGCCTTGGCCGCTGGCGAACTGGAGCAGGTCCATGAGGTGGCTCACGCCCTGCATGAACGATTTATTGCGGGCCTGGCTCTGGAAATAATGAATCAACTTGCCCCACTCCTCCTTGGCGTCGGCCCCATACTTGAGGCGCTTCGCCATGCGGATCGAATCGATAGCGGTGCTCAGGATGGTCGCCACCGGGTCGTAGCGCTGATAGGAAAAGCGCTGTCCAAAAAGGCGGATCGTCATTCCGCCGCCTTCGGTGCGGCGGATCAGCTTAGTGAGGCCGACGTCCTCGGTATCCGGGTCGTGGGTGCCGGTGATGAGCAGCCACTTGTCGTCGTCGTCCTCGTCGCCCTCGGCGGCACCGAAGAATAAGGCGAACAAACTCCAGGCGATGCCCTGGTCCACCAGATCGCGCACCATCTTGGCTTTGGGATAGCCCTCGACGAAGGTGTGGCCGTTTTTCATTTTGTAGAGGCCGTTGACGACCGACTCGGTTACACCGATCAGACCGAAGGGGCTCCGGCGCATCCCGGCGGTCAGAATATTCGCGGGCGTCGTTATGAAGGGCAGGAAAAATCCCACCAATTGGCGCATCTTGCGGGCGCGGAGCGATTTGGCCTTGCGGTAGTTTTTCAGTTCGGCGGCCTTGCGGGCGTGGTGCTCCAAGAAGCCGCCGCCCTCCTCCATGGTGCGCAGGCTGTTGGTGAAGGTCAGCTCCTGGCTCTTCTGGACGGCTCGCACCCAGGACAGGCTGCCCGGGGTGTTGATCTCCTCGCTGATGAAGTCCTCGAGTTCCTGCCCCTTCAAATCCTGGCTTCGCCCGATTCGGTAGGCCTGGGCGGCCACCTCCATCCGCCCCATGGTGTATTTGGCGACCGAATCCGCCCAGAGAAGGAGCCGTCCCGGCATACGCAGAAAACTGCCCCGGAGCACCTTGGAAACTCCCGTCTTGTCCATCCAGCGCTGCACCTTGGCGGCCCAGTGCTGATCGATGGCGGCGAGGGCGAGTTGCTCGGCCTCGCTGGCGTCCTTGCCGAGCCGCAGCGCCCGCTGCCGGGTGGCGAGGTATTTCGGCCACGCCTTGCGACCGAAGACCTGCAAAAAAAGCGTTTCGGTCATCGCCACGCTGCCGCCGCCTTTCTCGGGCAGGGTCTCAATCTCCGGCGGAGTGTTGAGTTTTTCAGCCTCGAACAGCCCGTATTCGGCGCGAAACGCATCGGCGGCCTTTCCGGTCCACTCCACGTCCATGCCGGGGACCAGCTTGCTCAGCAGGTAGAGGTGGGTGTTTCCGAAGCCTTCCTTCCAGCCTGCCGCGAAACCAGCCCAGAGGCGAGGCAGTTCGCCTAGGGTCGCGGCGTCGGTGTCCCTGAAAACCATGTCGTTGAGCAGACCCTCCCAGAAGCGCTGGCCCAGGGGGCCGTATTCCAGCAGGAAGTTGAGGCTGTTGCTGGCCACGTTAACGGCGTGGGTCGTCGGCCCGCTCAAAATCGAGTTGATCCAATACTCGTAGACGACGTCAAACGAATTTCCATTGGCCGCCTGGATGATCCGGGCGAGGTGGACGGCGTGGCTCACGTCGTTGATGTCAAAGCGCAGGTTGGTTTCACCGCTCTGGCTGCCGTCCTTTTTGGTGCCGAGCTTCTTGACCCGGCCCGCGTTGCGGGCCGCCCGGGAAACCTTGATTGCCTTGCGGATCGCATCGAGCGCCCCTTGCTCCTCACTGCTCAGCTCGCTGCCGTCATCGCCAGGAAGGGCTGGAGGCTCGGCGCTGTTCCGGGTGGTGTCTCGCGCCGCCAGATCGACCAAGGCCCGCTGAGCCTCCTCCTTGGTGCCGTGCGAGCTCGTCACGCGGAGGTTGCGGTCGAGCACTTGATAGCGGTCGGCTTCGCTGTTGAAATCCACCTCGGCGACGATTTCGCCGTTCAGGTCGTGGACGTAGCCAAACCCGCTCTTGTCGAGCGAGTAGCCATCGGGCAGCTCGGTGGACCGGGAGCCGGTAGCGCCCTGGATGGCGGCCTTCACCGGGTTGAGGCTGTCCATGACGCGATCCAGCGCGGCCTGCACCAATTTGGCGCTCCCGGGCTTGCGCAAATCCATCGCGGTGCCGGTCGCGGCGTAGGCGAAAATTTCCGCATCGTCCATGTCGCGAGGGTCTTTTAGCATCCGAGCCTGATCGTCCTGGGTATGTTCCGCGAGCGGCACGGCGTGGCCGTCAGCCCGCTCCTCGGTGATGCGAGCCTCCACCTCCATCGGTGATTTCGTGTAGTGGACCCCGCCCAAAACATTCGCCTTCAGGACGGCTTTGAAATCAATGACTTTCTCAATCGCCTGCACGAGGTGCTGCAGTTCGTGCAGCATCGATTTGCGGAATTGCTCCGGCGAGCGAACCTCCTGGCTGCCGGGCGATTTCGGCGTGCCGGAATGCAACGTAATCGCGGGGCGTCCCAATTTGAAAGCCGTATGATCAAAGATTGCGGCAGTCCCGAAGTGGTCCTCTCGGTAGGGCGTAATCCTGACCCTGAGTTCTTTGACTTGCGGGTAGTTCGCGATCAGCTCCGGGTGCCGGAAAATCTCCCGAATCGGGTGCGTGCCTTCGTAGCTCGGATCGGCCAGGATCTGCTTGCCGAAGTCGGTCAGGTAGCTGGCGGAATCGTCGATTTCGAACGCCTCGGGGTTTTTCTTGTTGGGGTTGACCTCGGAGGTGAAGGTCCGGCCCTCGGCCTTGGCCTTGTCAAATCCATTGGCCCGCTTCCGGGCCGCTGTTCGCAGCTTCGGCGCGAAGTCGCCCAGCTGGCCCCCGCCCTTGACGTATTTGCGCAGCTCCTGGTTCAGGGTCGCGTCGAATCGATCCTCCAGCTTGACGAGGGCTTCTTTCTTGATGCCGGTGCGCTTTTTAATGGCATTGTTAGAGTAGCCGTCGAGCATCAGCTTGAGGGCCTCCTCGGCCTTGGCGTTGCCGCCGGAGGCTTGCCGGATCGCGTAATTGACGAACCACGCCTTGCGCACTGCGACCACGGCCTCCGGCTGGAAGATTTCGGCCAGGGAAATCCCGTTCGCCTCCAGCTCGACCTCGAGCCGAGCCCACTGCTTGGCCTGCTGCTCGTCGAGCACTTTCTGGCGCTGGGCTGCTGGCGTGTCCTGCACCTCCTGCTCGGCCTCGGCGTCCAGCTTGACGAGGACCCGGCCCAAAAACTCCTGGTTGCGCTGTTGGGGCGTCTTGTTAGGGTCGCGCCGAGCTGTCATGGCGCGGGCCTGGGCGGTGCCGGTGGCTCCGTAGGCCCAGGTGAAGCGGCGCACCGCCTCGAGCGCCTTCGGGTTGTTGGAGCTGATGGCCTGCTGCCACATCAGATCGACCAGCTTCATCGCGGCCCGGGTTTCGACCTCGGTCAACACGCCGCCCTCGATGACCCGGCGCGTGAAAAGCTTGGCCAACTTGGCCTGACCTTCCCGCTGGATCATTTCGTCGGCCTCTTTGTCCCACTCCTCGATGGTCTCCTTGTTGAGTCCCTCGCGGTAGGCCTCGAGGCTGACATCGACAGCGCGGCGGGCCGCCGGATCCTTGGCCGGGTTGGCAAAGTCGGCATTGGCCTGCCCGACGGTGCGTTCACCTTCGGCCTCACCCATGCTGATGTTGAGCAGCTGCACGAGTTCGTGCTCGCTGGGTGCATCCTCCATGATGATCCCGTCGAGCTCGCGCAGGAATTCGTTCATGCGCTTGGAGGCCTGCATCTTGGCCTGATGCTCCGGGGTGATGTCGCGGCGTTTGCCGGAGTAGAGGATTGAGCCGGTTGAGATTGCCCCCTCCTCCGGGCTGACCGCTGTCTGGTCGAGGTCCGGGAAGCCCTCGTAGCGCGACTGCTCACGCAAGAATCCCGTCCGGGCCAGCTTTTGGAAACCCACCCGGCGCATCGCCTTGGAGGTGGCGAACACATCAAAATCTTCACGCAGCGCCTGCCGGGCCTCCGGCGTCAAGTCGTCCAGAGCTGCCTGCGCTTCCTCCTCGCTGAGGGCGAGCGCATCTTTGAGGTTACCCAGGATCTCGGCGCTCTCTTCGTTCGACAGGCTGTGCTGAGGAGCCTCTGGGCGAGGCGCATCCTCTGTCCTGAAATGGTAGCTGCGGGCCGACTCAGGATCATGCCGCAAGCCGCGCATCTCCAGCATGCGATCAAAGTAGAGCTGCTGGGCATCACCAGGGAAGCCGCCGACCTTCTCCAATCGGTGAAATGCAATCCCCACCCGGTTGGAGACGCTAGCCTTCAGGCCGAGATGCTCCCGGGCTTCCGCTGGAGTGCGCGGGATGCCACCGCGATCCAGGCCCATTAGACTGCTAACGAGTCGGGCCGCACCCTTGCCGTTAGCGCTGTCGAGCTCCTGGCCGTATTTGCCGGGCGGAGACATCGCGTCGATGTGGTCCTGGGTCGGCAGCTGGGCGGCGCTACGCCGGGCTGAATTGAGCGTCCTGGGCCGCTTTACAGGCGCATATGCGGGTCGGGCAGATTCGTCACCCACCTCGGCCAGCTCGAAACTGCTCGAGCCGATGCGCTGGCCGCCGAGCTTGAGGGCGAATTGGTCGGCGAGGAGTTGCTCGAGGTTGCCGTCACCGGGCTTGTAGCCCTTGGCGATTTCAGCGGCCCATTTCTTGGCCGTGGCCTTGGGCACATCCATGGCTTGACCGAGTTCCTCGGCCAGCTTGGCGATTTTCGCGAGTCGGCCCCGGGCTGTTTTGGGAGCGCTGCCCAGAAGGCCGCCCCGGCCCCGGGGGCCGCGCTGATCTTGGTCGGCGAACACCACCTTTCTGACGAGCATATCTCCGATGTCCGGCATGCCTTCCTCGAACCGGAGCCCCTCCCAGAGGGCGGAGTCGAAGGACTTGAGCACCTGTCCTCGGTGCTCTCCATATTTAACGATGCCAATCTCAATGGGTTGGGCCGTGAAGGCCCCCTGGCTGTCGGCCCAAGGTTCCACTTCAAGCAGGTAGTTCCCGTTGGCATCCACCTCGGTCTCTCCAGACACGCGGGTTCCGTCACTGAGGGAAACATAGCCAAGGATCCGTTGCCCGGGGCGACCCACCCCAGCGAACACCGGGTTCATCAACGCGCCACGCTCATCGATCCCCACGACCCTACCTCCCACAAAAACCGTTGGATTGTCGTGCAGGTCAGCGAGCAGAGCCGCCAGCCCGGGCGGCACGGATTGGGTAGTCTGGGTTCCCTGCGGGTCGCCGGGGCCACCCTCCCCTTCCGCTCCTTCCGTTGGTGCTTCTGGCTTCGTTTCTGGTTCCTCCTGGACCCAGCGATCCGCGATCTTGACCGGCTTTCCCGGGGCCACCAGATTGCCCAAGGCCTCGGTGATGGCGGGCCGGAGGTGGAGGGTCCGGGCCGGGTGCAGCAGGAGCGCCGGAAGCAGCTCGGAGAGCAGTCCCCGGAGTTCCTCGGTGGCTGGCTCGCCACCAAGCTCGTCGGAGCCGGCTCGCTTGCCGTCGTGC
>CALJZV010000289.1 GCA_937983475.1 uncultured Verrucomicrobiales bacterium | reverse complement strand
GCTGGTGGAGTTGACCCACACCGGCAAACGCCGCGTGGTGTTTGCGCTCAATGGCAAGACCTACTCCATTGACCCAAACCGGATTTTCTCCAAGGCTGGCGTGCGGTTCACCGTGCGGCGGGAGGACCAGCGGGATGGAACTGTGCCTGCGGAGGCGCACGCTGCCGTGGAACAGTTTGCCTCGCAATTCATCAGTTACTTCGAGCTGGACAGGCAACCCGGAATCATTGCCCTGCACAACAACGGCGAGGGTGGGCTGTCCATCCACACCTACGAGCCCGGCGGCGAATGGGCCGCAGACACCGATGAGTTGCATGTAAGCCCCAGCGCCGACCCGGATGATTTTTACTTCGTCACGGACAAACGGTTTTTTGACGAACTCAAAAAGAGGCAGTTCAATGTTATTTTGCAGGACAACAGCATCAAGCGCGATGATGGCTCGTTGTCGGTGTTTTCCGGCCGGCGCGGCATCCCCTACATCAACGTCGAAACCCAGCCGGAGCACTTGGAAGAACAAATCCGCATGATCAAGGTCGCTGTCGAGTTGATGTCCGACCCGGCGATTCAACAATCCAAGGCAGGGAAAAAACGGAAGTAATTCAAGCAGCCCGCACGTTCATTTGCCCCATGATGCACTCCACACTTCTGCGACGGCTGGCGGTGTTTTGGGTTCTTTTCCTGACCGCATTCCGGTCGGTCGCTCCGGCCTCCCAGTTGCCGGATCTGTCGCGCCTGGAATGGCAGGAGGAGCAACTGGCCCCGGGCGCTCTGTTCCGTCAGGCGCAAGTGAAGGACCTTTTCGGCGCGCCGCAGTTTATTTGCCTGCTGGCCGTGGAAACCCAGCATCCAAGAACGCGAATTCGATTCGCTGCCGCGCACCAGTTCGGCATGCGGGACATGACCACGCCGGAACTGGCCGAAAAAGCCGGTGCTCTGGCCGCAATCAACGGAGGGTTCTTTGACGTCACCACCAACGCCAACTGCGGCATTCTGAAAATTGACGGCAAAGTGTTCCCGTTCACCAAGCGCGAGTCGGAGGAATTGCTCTTCGTCGGCAGCTCGGCCGTGGGCTTGGACAAGCGGGGACGGTGGCATTTCATGGTCCGGCAAAAAGAGACTTGGGACGAAGACTGGAAAGACATGCGCCATGCGCTGGCTGGCGGGCATCCGCTGGTCTTGAACGGGAAAATTGTTTCGCAGATTGACCGCGAAGCCTTCGACCCGCGCCGCGAACAACGGCACGCGGGCGGGCGCAATCCGCGCACAGCCATCGGTGTGACAACCAATCAAGTGGCGCTTTTGATCACGATTGACGGGCGCCATGCCGGTGAGGCCGAGGGCGTGACCCTGCGGCAACTGGCGCAGTTGATGCAGACGCTGGGCTGCGACAACGCCATCAACCTCGACGGCGGCGGCTCCACCACGATGTGGCTGCGCGGACGCGGCATTGTCAATCATCCGTGCGACAACGGGCAGTTTGACCATGCCGGGGCGCGTCGCGTGAGAACGGCGGTAGTGCTTGTGGAAAAATGAGACTGAAGCGTTCGCAGCACAAAAATCTGCATCGCATCAAGGGAAGAATCGCCAAAGCGTTCTTGGGCTTCAGTGTTTTTATTCAACCCTCGGAGCATCTGATCGCCATCGGCGTAGAGGCTTAAGGTTGAAGCACCAAACGGTATAAGCGGCTTGCCCCGCCGCTGGTGGTGTCAATGTAAGAACCTGTTTCCGTGCTGGTGGTGACTGCCGTGAGATGGGTCCAGTCGGTTTCGCCCAAGTCGTTTTTATATTCCAAATGATAGGTGCGGCCAAGGATGGCATCCCAGCCGAGGGTGACGTCGCCGTTTGAATCGCGTTGCACCGAACTGAATTTCACCGGCACCGGTGAAACCCAGATGTCCATTTCCACAAAGCGGGTTTGCCAATCCGTGCCGCTGATGCTGTCGCCCCGTGAATTGAATCGCAAATACTGGAAGCCTTTGACCGGGAACCGATCCATGGTGTTGGTTGCCCCCGCGATATAATTGTTCGGGAAGTCATAACGAACATGGTTGAAGCGGCTGTTTTGCGTCAGGCCGGCCCAGTGCAGCGAATTGGAAACCACAGTGAAATTATTTCCGTCGGTTGATACGAAAATTTCGGCGCGGTAGCCTTTTCGCAGGTTGTCCCCGGCGATGATCCAGGCGTCCAAACGGTCGAGCCGCCACACATGGCCGGCGGGCGGCGCTCCAAAATTCCACGCCACTTCGACCCACGCGTTGTCCGGGCCGAGGATCACATTGGCGTTTGGCGAAGTCGCTGATGCTGCATCCACCAGTCTGGACACCGAACCGCTCTCCTGCGGAGTATGGCTTGAAAAATACGGCAACAGCCCATTGATCGAGTCGTTGGTTGCCTGGTTGAGCGGCACATCGGTCTGGGTGGTCACATAAGGCGAGGTGACTGCACGCGCCTCAAGCACTCCAAAGCCAAGCAGGCCCATGAGCAAAATGATGGCTTTGAAACGGTTTCCGGCAAAATTCAGCAAGTAATCCATGGTTCCTTTCGTGCGTGGTAAATGTGTGCCCTTTATGAAGAGGCGCTTGATACTTGTCAAGCGGGTGACCCTGGCTGCGTTCGCGCCCGGAAGGCCGGAACCAGCAGCAAAAGGCCTGGCAACCACCAGTCGCCCATCCAAGCATAAATGGAGCGCGAGGGCGGCACGTAAAGCGGAAAAACCGTCGTCGTCTCCGTGAACAACGGTGTTCGCGACCCGGGCACGATGCTTCCGTCCGCCTGGATGTGCGCGCCAATTCCAGAATTGGTCACCCTCACCAGCGGGACGCGATACTCAACCGCGCGAAACAGTGCCAGCGCCAGGTGCGTCTCCGAAGCAGACGTGCGCAGGAACCAACTGTCATTCACTTGATTGACGATGATGTTGCCGCCCAAGTCAACAAACCGCCGCGTAAACGAGGATATTGTCCCCTCATAACAGATCAACGGCATGACGCGGATGCCGGGCTTCACCTCAAACACGACCGGCCCGGGTCCTTTCAGCACTCGCTGGCTTTTTGGAAACCACTTGCGCATCCAAGGAAACAGTGTCTCCCCAGGCACGTATTCCGCAAACGGGATGCGTTTTATCTTTGTGTAGCTGTGGGTCAGGTTGCGACCGGCATCCACCAGCGCGGCGACGTTGTATCGCTCGGAGTTTTCGGATGGGACGGAGAGGTCAACTGCGTCCACGTTCAGGATCACCGGCTTGCCTGTGTCCGTGATGAGTTGGCCCAAAGCCTGGCGGCGCTCGCTGTCGTGGTTGAACAGAAATGTGGCCGGGTTTTCCGGAAAAACGATCAAATCGGTTTGCGGATTCCGGCGCACGAGATCCCTAGCCTGGTCCAGTGCGGTGAAAAAATTATTACTGCTGGCATGCGACACGGGCTGGCGCCCCAACGCCACGGGAATGGGAATGTTCGGCTGCACCGCCCCGACGGTCAGCAATCGCTCCGGAGCGGCTGATTTTATTTTGGCGTCCAGTTGTCGCATCCGTATGAACCCGAAAACCACGATCACCCCCACAATGGCTGCCGAGGCTACAAGCGTTTTCCACGGCAGAGCCTTGGCGCGTTGGTGGCTCGACACGGCATCGGCCAAAAGCCAGTTGACCCACAAAATGAGAAAGAGAAGCAGCGGCGTCCCCCCAATTTCCAGAACCTGTAGCACCAGGGGAAACCGATACTGTGTGTGGGCAATGTTCCCTTGAAACACCGGCGTCAGCCAGGTGATGGCCAACGTGAACACGGCCGCGTCGCGCCCCGATCCAAGCACGCCGCTGCGTCCTGGCCGCCAAGCGACCACCGCTCCAGCCAGCGCGTACGGCGCGCACATCAGCAGACAAACGCCCATCGTGAAAACGACCGCACCCGGCGCTGATAATCCAACCAGGTCTCGCAGCGGCCCGAACAGCCACCACGTTGATGTCAGCCACATGAGCCAGCCTGTGAGCCCGGCCAGCAGAAATCCCCGGATCGGTGTTGCATTGCGCAAGGCGAGAAACAACGGCACCAGCGCCACCCAGGCCATCCATGGAAAGGGGCGCCCCGGCATGCAGAAGGCAAAAAGTGCCACGGCGAGCAAGGCAAGCAGCACCCCTCGTCGGAAGGAAAATGAAGTGCATTTGGCGTGGACGGATGACGTTCCTTCCTGCTCTCGCAAATTGCCGTGGCCAATTGCCGCCATCCGCTTAGGAAACGGCAATGCCCCCCGAAAAGAAAGAGAACAAAAACAGATCGTCGAACAAAAAATGGATTCAACTCGGAGACAGCCAAAAGGCGCCTCAAAAGCAACCGTGGAGAAATTGTAACTTTCCTTGGCTCGGACAAGTCTGACCCTGCGCATGGAACAATTTAAAAAGCTGTCAGTCCTTTTCCTCTTTTTCTGCTTGGGCGCGCTCGCCGCCATGGCGGAATCCCGGCCCAACATTATTCTTATCGTCGCCGACGACCTGGGTTACGCCGACCTTAATTGCCAGGGACAAAAAGATATTTCCACACCACACCTCGATGCGCTGGCGCAGAGCGGCATTCGTTGCACCAGCGGTTATGTGACCGCGCCCGTATGCAGTCCGTCTCGCGCCGGGTTTCTCACCGGCCGTTACCAGCAACGATTCGGGCACGAATTCAACCCGCAGAAAAATGAAGACGGCACCTCAAGGAAGCCGGCTACCGCACGGGCCTGGTCGGCAAATGGCACTTGGGCAACGGCGAGAAATATCATCCACAGCAGCGCGGCTTCGACGAGTTCTTCGGGTTCCTCGGCGGGGCGCACGGTTACTACGACAACGCCCGCATGCCCAGCAATCGCATCATGCGCGGCACCGAACCGTTGCTGGAAAAGGAATATCTCACCGACGCCTTTGAACGCGAAGCCGTCGCCTTCATCGACCGCAACCAGCAAAGGCCGTTCTTTCTTTTCCTCTCCTTCAACGCCGTGCACACGCCGATGGACACAACACCGGACGACGAAAAGCCTTTTT
>CALJZV010000288.1 GCA_937983475.1 uncultured Verrucomicrobiales bacterium | reverse complement strand
TCATTGCCATCATCGCCATCCTGGCCGGCATGCTCCTGCCCGCTCTGGCCAAGGCCAAGGAAAGGGCGCTAAAAGTGTCTTGCCTAAGCAATATGAAACAACTGGCAACCGGCACAGCCCTTTTCGCTCAAGATAATAATGGCTACCTGACAGGTTGCACCAACTACGCTGACGACGACGTTAATTGGCTATACCCCCAATATGTTCCGGCGCTTAAATCCTACACATGCCCTTCCACTCAACATGTAGTTAGCAATCAAGTTCAATCAACTCAGATACACCCCTTCACAGGTCAACCAAAAGTCGCGGATTTGACCGATTTTTGTAAAACTAAGAAGGCTCAACCAGGCTCTAAACGAGGACACAGTTATGAAAATTATGGTTGGTGGGTTTCTCGATCAGCAAATGAACCGGCCCCGCCAAGCCCCTACCAATCCACTTCCTTGGGCTTACCAAAAAGCGAACAGCGTTTACAAACTCGGGTACTGCCCATCGGCAACAGTGCATTAGGTGTTCCTGGCAATATCAAACCAGGTCCTTCAGAAACTTGGTTGATGGTGGACGCCGATGATTGTCCCAGCCCAGGAACTGGTAATATCAATGATTATCCTAACAAGGGAGATAATCATGATGCTGATGGAGCCAATGCTGTTTTTGCGGATGGCCACGCACGTTGGGTGCCTCGGATAAAAAACGGCCAAGAATTTTACAAATATACGTATATTATTTCAACTTTCGAGATTTCAAAAAATTGGGTTCCTTGTCCTTAATTTTCTATTTTCGAAATCAATCGCAAACCCGGCTTCAAGCCGGGTTTTTTATTTTCCTGACACATTCCTGTCTTTCATCTTTCTTCCTCATTTCACCGACGTCAAAATAAGCAAAAATCCCTCATTTTTGGGTGCGTTTAAGATTGCCACCCGCTCCGCGCCTGCATAGACTTCCGCGATAGTCAATCCATTGTAAAACCACTATGAAATTGAGAAAAAACTCATTCCTGCGGTCCTGTCTGGGACTGGGCGCTGCGGTGTTTGCCTTCGCCGCGTTGACCTCCATCACCAAGGCCGTGCCCTACGCCTCGGGCATCACCACAAACGGCAACAACATTCACTTCATTCTCAATGAAGCCGCCGACAACGTGAAGGTGGTGTTCAACGGTGGCGCCAGCTCACAGAATCTCGGCGCGCTCGCCAAGGGCAGCCATTCCTTCGCCCTCGGCGCCGCGACCTCCTATCGCATTGAGGTCACCAAATCCACCGCCCCGACCTGGACCCAGATCAGCGATGATTTAAACCCTCTGGTCCGCTTTTATGGTCCACG
>CALJZV010000287.1 GCA_937983475.1 uncultured Verrucomicrobiales bacterium | reverse complement strand
GCTCCCGTCTGTATTTCCGTTCGGGCCGCTTTGCCCCAACGCCGGGGCCAAGGAAAAACTGGGCATCCTCAAGACGCCACAGGGCCGGGACAATCAACCATCAACAACAAAGGAAACACGTATGCCGGACAGCAACGAAACCACACCCACACCCGCGCCGGAACCGCCCGCCGCGCCCAAACCCAAACGCGCCGCAGGCGCCCTCAACAAGGCCCAGGCCGAAGCCCTCAACCGCGCCGATGAAATCGTCCAGGTCGCCCGCAAGCCGGAGTATCTCCCCCTGCTGATGGCGCGCGACCTGCCCGAGTCCTACTTCACCGACCTGGAGGACGACATCAACATCTGCCGCAACGTCAGCGCCGACGCCGTGCAGAACACCACCGAGCGCCGCACCGCCACCGCCGCCGAGCGGGCCGCCGAACGCGCCCTGATCATCGCCTTGCAGGAGGTGCAGGCCGCCGCCCGCCAGAAGCACTACCGGGCCAACCCCGCCGTGTTGCGCGACTACTTCGTCGGCGAGCGCCTCGACAAAAGCCGCGCCCTGCTCGAGCAATACGCCCGGGCCATCCTCGAGAAGCTCGCCACCGACACCCTGCCGGGCATCACCCCCGCCAAGGTGACAACCCTGGGCAACCTGCTCGACGCCTACGACCGTTCCAACACCACCCAGGGCAGCGCCCAGTCCGCCGCCACCGGCGCGCGCCGCACCCGCGACGACATGCTCCGGAGCATCAACGACCGCCGCATGGTCATCCAGTTCGCCGCCGACGCCCAATGGCCCCACAGCCACCCGGCCAACGCCGCCATCCGGCGCGAATTCAAGCTGCCCGTCAAACAACCCTTCGCCGGCTAGCTGACCGGAGGGCCAGCCGGAGGTACGAGCTCCGGCTAGCCCCACAACCACGAGTTCTACGAATCCACTCAAACCGGAGGGGCGAGCTCCCGCGAGCCCCAAACCTTTTGACATTTCCATGCGGGCTCAATACGAGCTGACTCGCCGATTCAGCCCGGAATTTTCAATTCGGCCATTCCTCGTTCACAGCCAGACAAGAACCCTGTCACAATTAATGAAATGGACGCACGAACCTGACCCTCATGTTCGCCGTTTGTGCTCGGAAGGAACGCGGCCACGGTTGCCATGGGCAATGCGGTTGCCCGCGTTCATAAAGGACCCGAACCCGGTGATTCCCATTCTCGAGGCGCTGAAGGATGATCCGGATTTGTATGTTCGGCGCAGCGTGGCCAACCACTTGGGTGACATTGCCAAGGATCATCCCGGGCTTGTTTTCGAGTTGTGCGAGTCGTGGCTTGAAGGCGCCTCCGCTGAACGGAAATGGCTTATTCGCCATGCCCTGCGGCACCCGGCTAAAAAGGGGGTCAGCGCAGCGCTGCAACTGCGAAAACTTGCCAGATAAGAATCGTCACCTCTTTTGACGGGAAATTTTAAGTCTTATTGGGTAAGTGATTTTAACCAGCAAATCGCCGCGTCCACCTCGCGGCTTGGGCAAACCCAGGCCGGGAACACGAATGATTTCCCCGCGCCCAACGCCTCGCGGAATGGCGACACGGAGCACGTTGCCATCAGGCCCCGGCAGAGTTTCCGTCCCTCCTTGTGAAGCCCGAGCCGGGCTGATGCGCAAATCGCACTTCAAATCCGAGCCCCGCGCCGTGAATCGGAACCCGGGGCGCATGCGGAGCCGGATGAAGACAAATCCCCCGACAAAAAAACCTGTGCGCTGGAGCCGAAGCCGTGTCCCAGGCGCGGTGTCCGGAGGCATGTTTACTGAATATATTTCCCGCCCTTCGGGGTTTGCGGGATCATCCACCTGAACCTCGAAAGTGGCACCGCGAAAGAATTCTTCCATGTGCAGAAGCACATCCTGGGAAATATTTTTTTCAATGTTTGAAGTGCGGGACCGCCGTTCTTTTTCAATGGCATCAAGTTCGTTGTCGTAGATCTCGCGCCGCTTGGGGTCGCTGAGTATTTCATGCGCCAGATTCAAGGCTTGAGTGCGGGCATGGGCGTCCTGAGAATGAGGATTCAGATCAGGATGAAGCTGCTTGGCCAGAAGCCGGTAAGCCGCCCGGATTTGCTCCGGGGAACACTGGCGATCCAGGCCCAGGGTTGCGTAATGGTTGGCGGATGCGGTTTGCAATGCCGGAGATTATCCAGTCAAAAGCCGGGTTGTCATCTGCTACTTGCCGCAGTCAGCTTTCCAAGGGCAATCCGATTTGTTTGGCCTGCGAGGCGGCATCCCGGACACCCCATCGCCGGTGAATTTTCGCGTCTTTCACCTCGAACCACTCCATGGCAACCAGTTCGTAGGATTTGCCGGTGGGCGCATGGCCGCGAAACGCCGCGCGAAAAGTGCCACGCTCGATGTAACGCACCGCAACGCAGTCGCCCTCGGCGATCACTTCCTCAATCGTAAGCTCGATGGCAAAGGACTCGTGCAACTGCTTCCAGATGCCGAGAATGGTGCCCATGCCGCCGGTGGCCAAAACACCCTGGATCACGGCGTCTGGCGCGAAAAGAGCTTCCAATGCGGCGAGATCGCCCCGGTTGAAGGCTTCGACATAGTTTTTCACAACCGCTTTGTTGGCATCGCGCGAACTGGCCACGGCCGGCAATCCATCCTTGATTTCCGAATCACTTAAAACTTCCGCGTCCTTGATCAGGCGGCAAAACTCCTTTTTGCTCACGTGGTGGTGAACGCCCTCCTTGGT
>CALJZV010000286.1 GCA_937983475.1 uncultured Verrucomicrobiales bacterium | reverse complement strand
GGTGCGTCAGGAATGCAACCTCACCGATGCGGCCAAGGCGCGGGTGGTCGCCGACTGGGCTCAGGTGCTCACCGACCTGGAACACGATTACACGCTGTGCCGAAACCGTCTCGACTGGGTCGCCAAGCTCATGCTCATCCGCGAGTTTCAGCAAAATGAAAAGGTGCCCGACGACGATCCCTGGCTGCAAAGCCTCGACCTGGAATACCACCGGTTGGACCGCACCGAGGGGCTGTTCTACGGCTTGGAACAGTCCGGCGCGATGAACGGTTCTCCTGATGAATGCGACGTGCGCCGGGCCATTTCCGATCCGCCCCGCAGCACCCGGGCATTCATTCGCGGCCGATGCGTGCAGAAATTTTCCAGCGCCGTGCTGGCCGCCCAATGGGATCACATCACGCTTCAAGGCGGCAAGGGCCCGATCAAGATTTCGTTGCTCGACCTGTTTTCGCCCCGGGCTGTGGCCCGCGTGGCCGATGCTGTCGAACAGGCCACAACGCCCGACGACCTTGCGCCCATTGCCGAGGCGATTGAGAAAGGAAAATTATGAGGCAGTTCCTTGGGATTCTGAGCCTTTGCGTGGCGGCGTTGTTATGGGCCGGCTGCGCTTCGACCAAGAAGATCGACTGGCAATCCCGCGTGGGAAACTACACCTACGACCAGGCGGTGATCGAGTTGGGGCCGCCGGACAAATATGCCCGGTTGAGCGACGGCTCCAGCGTGGCCGAATGGTATTACGGACGCGGCGGCGGCCTGTCTGTCGGGGTGGGCACGGGCGTTTACACCGGGCCGGTCGGCGTGGGCGTGGGCGTGCCGGTGACGCCCCGTGGCGCGCGCGTGCTTCGGCTCAACTTCGGCCCGGATGGCGTGCTGCAAGGCTGGCGACGGTGATGGGTTTTAAAAAATCCAAAGTGTGCGAACTTCTTCCGAGGAGCACTTTAGTATGCAGGGAAACGACATCATCGTGGTGGGAGCATCGTCCGGGGGCGTGGTTGCGCTTCCCAAATTGCTGGCGACCTGGCCGAAGGATCTTTCCGCCGTCGTCTTTGTGGTGGTTCATGTCTCCAGCAACAGCAAGAGCATGCTGCCCGACATCCTGACCAAGGCAGGCACCTGGCCTGCCATTCATCCGCGCGACGGCGACAAAATTCAGCATGGAAACATTTATGTGGCCCCGCCCGACAATCATTTGTGGCTTCAGGACGGACAGGTGCGCCTCACGCGCGGCCCGCGCATCAACCGCCATCGCCCCGCCATTGATCCGTTGTTCGAAACCGCCGCGCATCATTACGGCTCGCGCGTGGCTGGCGTCATTCTCACCGGCGCGCTGGATGACGGCACGTTTGGGTTGCACGCGGTGAAGAAATGCGGCGGCATCACCATTGTGCAGGACCCCGAGGAGGCCGCCGTGCGCAGCATGCCGGAAAGCGCCTTGCAGCAGGTGGAGGTGGATCATTGCCTCAAGCTGGCCGAAATCCGGAAGCTGCTCCTGGAGCTGGCCCAAAAGCAGAGGTCAAAGTTCAAGAAATCGAGCCACCGCTGCTCCGAGGAAATGAAGTTCAGCATGGAAACGCCCAATTTGAATCCCGCTCAAATGAAAGCCCGCTGCGGCGATCCCTCCGCGTATATTTGCCCCGACTGCAACGGGCCGCTTTGGGAGATCAAGGACGGCCATACGGTGCGGTTCCGCTGTCTGGTGGGGCATTCCTATTCCCCGCAAAGCCTGCTTGACGGCGAGGCCGACGCGCTGGAGCGCGCGCTATGGGTCGCCGCCAAGACACTGGAGGAACGCTCCACGCTGTTGCGCGGCCTCGCGACGCGATTCGGCGCCAAACATGCCTATGCCGCTAAAGACTTTGGGCAACGCGCTGACGAAATCGAGGATCAGGCCGATCTTATCCGACGCATGCTGAAAAAATTGAAGGCGTGAATTTATCAGAAACCGCGGTGGGATTCTGCCGCCTTGGGGCTGCCTCGCCATTCCATCCTTTCCTCGCAAACAGGAATCCCGCCGAATTTTCAGGCACGCTAAATTTTTTTGAATCTTTTGGGGCCGGGATGGTCTGACATTCCGTGGGTTGGGAATTTGGCATTTATCGGTCGGCGGCAACGGGACGGCGAACCTCTTTTCGCGGCGCATTCCTTTTCTCCAACGTCGGAGCTTTCCGGAAGCCGCGCGGCATGCGGCAGGGCGGCTTGGAGTGCGCCGGCCTGACGGCGCTGTGGGCAGGGCGAAACCCGGCCCGCCCT
>CALJZV010000285.1 GCA_937983475.1 uncultured Verrucomicrobiales bacterium | reverse complement strand
CAGGACTTCAACGTCGGCCTCGGCTCCTTCCTCGGCACCAACGCCGTGCTGGAAGTCGGCGCCGGCAAGGTGGAAGTCCTCTCCAACGACTGACAGTGAATTAAAACCCGGCTTGCAAACTCCCTCGGCTTCATCGCCGGGGGAGTTTTTTCATGCCCGAGCGGGGCGGGGGAAACGCCCGCTCAATACAGCCCGCGCCGGTACACCTCGTACACCTTCACGGTTCCCCCGTGGAAATAATCGTTCCGCGGAAACTCAAACCGCCGCGTCGTCTTCTCGAATGTCAGCGTCGTGGGCGCTTCGGGCTGGTTGGGGTCATACACATCAAACGCCACAACGCCGCCGTTCTCCCGCGCGCCATACACCACCACCGCGTGGTTGATGCTCAATCCCGGAAAGGAGACCAGATGCGCCACCGGCGCCTGGTTCCGGCGGATATTCTCCGCAAGCGCCGCCGCCATGCCGTCCTGGTGCCTCCGGGAGAACGGAAATATCATCCGCCAATGCCCGCGCTGCATGTAACTCTGCCACGCGCCGCCGCACTCGGCCTTGAGCAGCGTCTCCTGCGCCGCGCTGAATTCCCGCAGGCTCGCGTAGCCGGGAATCACCACCTTCCTCGAGCCGGGCGAAACGTCCCGCGGACTCCGCGAAACGACGCGCCGGATCAGCCGCCGGTAATCCTCGGGCCCCGCCTTGGGAGAATCCGGGTCAAACCGCGCGTGAACAAAGAACTGCTTCGCGGCCCGCGCCATCACAAAGCAATGCAGCGCGTACTCCGGCGGCGGCTCCCGTCGCCTCGCCGTCCAGTTGCCCTGAGCGTCGAACGCGTATTCCCACACCAGCTCGTTGGCGTAGGCAAAGGTGTCCCGCTCGAACGCGAACGCCCGTCCGCCGGCCGCCTCCGGCGCGGGCGCGCGGCACCCGCAAACCAGCGCCAGCAACAGCAGCGGCCACAGCCGCATCAGCGCGCGCATTTTTTTCGTTCTCCTTTGCTGCTTCATTTTTTCATAACCCGCCACCAGCCGGTCTCCGTTGTCCCGATTCATCGCTTCAACGATTCAACGCTTCAACCCCTCAACCGTTCAACGCCTCCGCGCGTTCTTTGCCTTCATCGTCCTTGCGCGTCAGGCTGCCGATGGGCTAACAAACTGTCCAATGCTTTATCAACGCTGGCGGCAGGTGGCCAACCTGCGCTCCGATGAACTGGCCCTGTGGGACCTCGCCGATGGGCGGCGCTGGACCTTCGCCCAGTTGGCCGCCGCGTCGGATAATGCCGCCGCGCCTCCCGGCGCAGTAACCTTTCCCCAAGGCGCCGGCGCGGACTTCATCCTCGACGTCCTCCGCGCCTGGCGCTTTGGCCGCGTGGTCTGCCCCCTGGAAATCCACCAACGCCCGCCGCAGTTCCCCGCGCCGACGCCCGGCGTGATCCATCTGAAAATCACTTCCGCCACCACCGGCCCGGCCCGCCTGGTCGCGTTCTCCGACGGGCAACTCTGCGCCGACGCCGCCAACATCGTCGCGACCATGGGCCTGCGCCCGGATTGGCCCAACCTCGGCGTCATTTCGCTCGCCCATTCCTACGGCTTCTCCAACCTTGTCCTTCCGCTCCTGCTCCACGGCATCCCGCTCGTGCTCGCCCCCGCGCCGCTCCCCGAAACCCTTCGCAGCGCGCTCGACACGCTTCCGGCCTGGACGCTTCCGGCCGTCCCGGCCCTCTGTCGCGCCTGGCGCGACGCCGGACTGGACCTCTCGCGTGTCCGCCTGGCCATCTCGGCGGGCGCGCCCCTGCCGGTGGAACTGGAGGCCGCCGTGTTCACGCGGCACCAACTGAAAATCCACAACTTCTACGGCTCCAGCGAATGCGGCGGCATTGCCTACGATGAAACCCTTGAGCCGCGCGGCGACCCCGCGTGTGTCGGCGCGCCCATGGCCAACGTCGCCGTGGCCGTCGGCGAATCCGGCTGCCTGGAAGTGCGCGGCCCCGCCGTCGCCACGGGCTACTGGCCTGAGCCCGGCGACGCGTTGCGGGACGGCTGCTTCCACACCAGCGACCTCGCGGTGGTCCGCGATGGCCGCGTTTATTTAACCGGAAGGGCAGGGGACCGCATCCATGTGGCCGGACGCAAAATCTCCCCCGAGGAAATTGAACGGGCGCTCCTGGCTCACCCCTCCGTGGCCGATTGCCTGGTTTTTGGCGTCCCCGCAAACGACTCCAGCCGCGAGGACACAATTGTGGCCTGCGTCGAGCCCGCGATTTCAGCGCGCGCCACGACTGACTTTGCGGAAAATGAACAGGCCGGGCTCCGCCGGTTCCTGCTGGAAAACCTCCCCGCCTGGCAGGTGCCCCGCGACTTTTGGATTGTGGACTCTCTTCAGACCAATGCGCGCGGCAAACGCTCCCGCGCCGACTGGCGCCAGCGCTATCTGGCCGACCGCACCCGCCGCAATCAATGAACCGGGCCAAATTGGCGCGCCGCGACCAAACCTTGACACCGCAAGGCTGTCTTTGAGCCCGGCGCAACCATTCCGATTGCTGGTATCACCTCAAAAAGCGACGGCAAAAGAGTAATATATAGTCCCAAAGGCAGGATTTTCAGATCCCCCGTCATAAAATTCAGTCCCCCAGCCATAAATTTCAGCCCCCCGGTGTGAAATTTCAGGCCCCTCGTCTCAATTTTAAGCCCCCCCGCT
>CALJZV010000284.1 GCA_937983475.1 uncultured Verrucomicrobiales bacterium | reverse complement strand
CATCAACGACGGCATGCCGACGACGAGCAACGCGCCCTTTGGCGGCGTGAAAATGAGCGGCTGGAGCCGCGAACTAGGCAGTGAAGGACTGGATGCCTTTTTGGAAACCAAGCATGTGTCGATTGCTCTTTAATAATCGTAGCAGTCGACGTGAGGAGGCTCTGAACATTCACGGGTCCCGTATGGCGGCTCAACCCTGATGCGTGAAACGTAAAACGTGATAATAAAATGAGCCTCGTTACCTCGGCTGCTACCAACAATTTATGGACAAACCTAAACCAGCCAACTTTCTGAGCGCGGATGCGGCATGTTTTCGCTACGTCGAGAAATCCAGTCCGTACTCGTCGAACCTGCAATTTCTGACCTATGGCTGGTATGAGCTTTCCGGCGCAGCGCAGAGCGGTCTGCTGGCGCATCCGACGGAGGAAGCGCTTTTATTTTCCTGGAACGGAAAAGTCGTTGTGAGCCTGAACGGCCAGGACTACACGCTCGATCATTACGACACGCTTTACATTCCTCGAGGCGCGACGTATCGACTTTCCCAGGAAAACGGCGAGAGCAAAGTCATTGTCTGCCGGGCCACCGCAGACAAAGTCCATCCGGTTTTCCATTCCAAATGGAGCGAATTTTCAAAAGATGAAGCGCGCATCCGGCACCTCAAGGGCAAGGACGTGTTCCTCATGTTCGACGTCAGCGAAGGCGCGGACAAATTGATTGCCGGTTACACCATTTTCCAGCCGCACCAGCGCTCCTATCCGCCACATAATCACACCGACCAGGAGGAGGTTTACATTTTCACCAAAGGCCGCGGCGCGATGGAGGTTTATGCCGATGAGGAAAGCAAAAGTTTTGTCCGCTCGGTGAAGGAAGGTGATGCCGTGACCATCCCGATTTTGAATTACCACCCGGTCTTCAGCCAGGAGGAGGAACTGCACTTCATCTGGTGCATCGCCGGAAACCGCTACTGGGTCGGCGACAAGAACAAAGATTTCATGACGGGCAAAGTGGGCAAGCTGACGACTTAATTTCACGCATCACGTTTCACGAAATACAAAATAAAAGCCTCGTTACCTCTGCTACAATCAATGATAACAAAACTCACACCCGAACTGTTGGCCAATGGCCAGATCATCCGCCATCCCGTTGGAAATGAAAAAGGCTATTGGGTCGGCGCGCCGGGCGCCTACTACGCCGCCGATGAGAAGGCATGGTATTTGACCTGCCGCATTCGGCGCCCGCGCGGCGTTGAGCCCGATCGCGGCGGCGAGGCGCAAATCCTTCGATCCACCGATCTGAAGAACTGGGAAACACTCTGGTCGGTCACAAAGGACAAATACAACAGTGCCTCCATCGAGCGCAGCGCGATTCGCAAAGGCCCGGATGGCCAGTGGCGCTACATCACCAGCTACGTGGACCCGGCGGACGGACGCTGGTGCGTTTCCGTGATCAAGGGTGCTGAGGTGCGTCAATTGGATGCTGGTAAAATTAAACCGATTTTCAAGGCGGCTCCCTTGGGCCTGGAAGGCATCAAGGACCCCTGGATCTTTGAGGAAAATGGCGTGTTCAAGATGATTCTCAGCGTGGCTGTCGCGACGCCGAAGACCGGAGAGGAATCGCACTCCACCCTCGATATCTTCAACACCGGCGAATGCGTTTCCGCCACCGGTATTGCAACGTCGCGAGACCTGGACAACTGGGAATGGCAGGGCGTGGTCTTCAAGCCGGAAACCGGCTGGGACTGCTACTGCCGCCGCATCAACAGTCTGGTGAGCGTTGATGGGAAATATGTCGCCTTTTACGACGGCAGCGCCAGCCACCTGGACAACTACGAGGAAAAGACCGCCATCGCGGTTTCGACGGATTTGAAATCCTGGCAGACGCTTAATCCAAAAGGGCCGGCGTTCACCAGTCCGCATGCGACCGGGTCGCTGCGCTACATTGACGCGCAGGTTGTGGAGGGCACGGCGCATCTGTTCTATGAGTTTGCCCGCGAGGATGGCGCGCATGACATGCGATTGGTGACGGTGCCCGCCAGCGGGCTGGCGTTTGAGCAGTTTTGATCAAATCAACCGGGCTGCGTTGCTGCTCACGTTTCACGTTTTACGCATCATTGGGTTTCAACGATTAGTGAAACGTGATGCGTGAGCAATGTTCTCTCGTTTTTTACCAATGAACACCCTGTTTCCTGATTACCTGAAAGTTCCCGCAGCGGATTTGGGCAAGGGGACATGCGTCCACGTCGTTGTCAAAACCGACATGGCGTCCATCGCTGAAGCGGTCGCCGCCGACATGCTGGAGGAAATCCTGCGCGCAAAGAACGAAGGGCGCGAGGCGACCTTGATCATTCCGGTTGGGCCGGTGGATCAATTTCCGATTCTGGCCGCCAGGGTCAATGAGCAGAAGATTTCCCTTCGAGACGTGGTGTTCATCAACATGGATGAATACCTCACTGATGATGACCAATGGATCCCTGCCGAGCATCCGTTGAGCTTTCGCGGGTACATGGACCGGCTGTTTTACAATCTGCTGGAGCCATCGCTGGCGCCGTTGCCTGAGAACCGCGTGTTCCCGCAACCGCAGCGGTGCGGGGAAATCCCCCGGTTGATTAAAAGGCGTGGCGGAGTGGACGCCAGCTTCTGCGGCCTCGGCATCAACGGCCACATGGCGTTCAACGAACCGCCTGAGCCGGGCGAGAGTGTTTTCAATGAGGCATTCGCCGCGCTGCCGACCCGTGTGCTGACCCTGTCGCGGGAGACGCGCACCATCAACTCGGTGACCGTGGGCGGCGAAATCGCAGTGATTCCCTGGCGCGCGGTGACCGTGGGGATGAAGGAGATTCTCGAGTCGCGCCGGTTGCGGTTTTATTGCAACCGACCCTGGCAATGCGCGGTCGTTCGTCGCGTGCTGCACGGCCCGGTGACGGCGGCCTGTCCGGCGTCGTTCATCCGGACCCATGCGGACGCGCGCCTGACCGTGGCGGATTACGTGGCGCAGCCGCCGGAAATCCGGTTGCGGTGATTCCAAAAAACGGAGTTTATTTTTAAGTCGTCACTCACGCTG
>CALJZV010000283.1 GCA_937983475.1 uncultured Verrucomicrobiales bacterium | reverse complement strand
AAATACGTCATCGGCCATCTGGAGGCGCTGTTGGAAAAATATGGACCACAGTATCCGCGCCTGACCAAGAGCAGTCGCTACGACGAAGTGGACGCCAAGGAGGTCGCGTTCAAGGCGTTCAAGGTGGCCTACGACCGCGAGAGCGGCTACGTCGGCTATAAGGTCAGCGGCGACGAGTTCAAGATGGATTGCACCAAGTTCGACAAGCTGCTGCTGGTCTTCAAGGACGGCCATTACAAGGTGATTGAACTCCAGGAGAAACTGTTCGTCGGCCCCGACCTGCTTTATTGCGGCCTGCCGGATCGGGACCGCGTCTTCACCTGCGCCTACACCGACCGCGATGCGAGCTATCTGAAGCGCTTCACCTTTGGTGGAACGATTCTCAACAAGGATTACCGCTGCATTCCCGAGAAGTCGCGCATCCTCTTCTTCGAGCCGGACACGCCCGAGACGCTTTACATCCGCTACAAACCGGCGCCTCATCAGAAAATAAACCAGCAGACCTGCAAGCCGGCGGAAGTGGATGTCAAAGGACCGAAGACCCTGGGCCGACAGATCTCCATCAAGGACATATCATCGGTCACCAGCAAGCCGACCCGGGGCTGGGATACCGAAGCGACAACGACCAAAATCCTGTTCGCATAGAATCGAAGCCGAGTCGCCCAAAGGATTTTTTTCTCGCCCGGATTTTCTCAGAGCGCCAGCATGGCGCGCATGAAATTACGCGCCCTATTGCTGCTGGCTGCATTGGCCCTCTGTGGTTTCACGGATAAACTCGAGGCAAGACCGCCCAACATCATCATCATTTTCGCCGACGATTTGGGATACGGTGATTTGGGCTGCTACGGTCATCCCACCATCCGCACGCCGAACTTTGACCGCATGGCCGCCGAGGGAATGCGCTTCACCGATTTTTACGTCGCCGCCTGCGTCTGCACGCCAAGCCGCGCGGCGTTGCTGACCGGGCGTCTGCCGGTGCGCAACGGGATGGCGGGGGACTTCAAGAACCGGGTGCTGTATCACGATTCTCCCTCCGGCCTGCCGCAGGAGGAAATCACCATTGCCCGGGCGCTGAAGACAAAAGGTTACGCCACGGCGTGCATCGGCAAATGGCATTTGGGTCACCTGCCACAGTTCCAACCCACGGCCCACGGATTTGACTACTGGTTCGGTCTGCCCTTTTCCAACGACATGGACGTCAACCCCGAATTCCGCAAATTCGCCAACACCGATCCGAACCCCAAGGTGGAGTGGTGGAATGTGGCGCTGATGCGCAACGGCGAAGTCATTGAACGCCCCATTGACCAGCCCACGTTGACCAAACGCTACACCGAGGAAACCATCCAGTTCATCAAGGCCAACAAGAAGAAGCCCTTCTTCGTTTACCTGCCGCATACCTTCCCGCACACACCGCTCTTTGCTTCCGGGAAATTTAAGGGCAAAAGTCCGCGTGGGCTTTATGGCGACGTTGTCGAGGAAATGGACTGGAGCACCGGCCAGATCCTGGAAACGCTCCGGAAAGAGAAGCTCGCGGACAACACGTTTGTTTTCTTCACCAGCGACAACGGGCCCTGGCTGATCCGGAACGCGGCTGGAGGTTCCTCTGGACTGCTCCGCGACGGCAAAGGCAGCACTTGGGAAGGCGGCATGCGCGTTCCCGGAATCGCTTGGTGGCCGGGAAAAATCAAGGCCGGTGTCGTCAACCGCGAGCAGGCCAATGCCATGTTGGCCG
>CALJZV010000282.1 GCA_937983475.1 uncultured Verrucomicrobiales bacterium | reverse complement strand
TAATGCCCAGGACGGCGTCACAGCCACGCATGCGAATGTTGTACAGAGCGTAGGTAAGGGCATCTATGCCCTGCAAAAGTATTTCACCAATTACGCGGACAAAGTGAGCTGGAACAACGTCGTGGTGGTAACCCTGACTGAATTTGGCCGCACCACCGTCCAGAACGCCAACGGCGGCACGGACCATGCCGAAGCCGGCGTGATGATGGTGGCCGGCGGTTCCGTAAAGGGGGGCGCTTACGGTTGTGGCCCAAGCGATCCGATTCCTTGGATCCCTGGCTCAGCGGGTTCCATGTTCGGCGTCAGCAATCGCTACCTCAAGCGAGTTATCGATTACCGTTCTGTCTTGGGAGAAATCATTCGCGACCACCTAGGCGCGACCCAGGGCCAAATCAACCGCATCATCCCCGGATACAGCCAGGAATCCGCCGAACATCTCCAGTTTGGCGGCACAGTCACCGCGCCCTTGGATTCTCAAAACACGCAGATTCTTGGCGAAATTGGAATCATCTAAAAAACTCTTCGCTTTCTTGGTGCGCCCAGGCGCGGGCTTTCTGGGCATTTTCTCTTGGGAAACTTTTCCTGAAGCCGCTTGCAGAGTTGGAACCAGAGTGTTTAATGCAGGAAAAAATGGCTACATCGTCAACGCCCAGTCAGAGCGCCGAGGATTACTTGGAGCGCATCCATGAGTTGATCGAGGACAAGGGCTATGCCCGTGTGGTGGACATCGCTTCCTCACTTAAGGTCAAGCAGGCATCGGTGACCAACATGGTCAAAAAGCTCGGCGATCTTGGCTATCTCAAATACGAAAAATACCGCGGCCTGGTGCTCACCGACAAGGGGCGCGCGGTCGCCACGCTCATTCAGCAACGGCACGAGACGCTTTCCCGCTTCTTTTCCCTGCTTGGCCTGGACGAGGAAATCCAGCAGCGCGACATTGAGGGCATCGAGCATCATTTAAGTCCCGAAACCGTCAAGGTGCTGGAAGACCTGGCGACGTTTTTTGAAAACAAGCCGGCGACGCTCAAGGCGTTCCTCAATTCGCGCAAACTCAAGGCGGCATCCTGAAATGGCCGGACGTTGGGAAGAATTGCTCGCCGTCGCGCAGGAGGAGGTTCGCGCCATCATTGCCCATCTGCCGACGCGCTTGAGAGCCAGCGCCAAGGAAACTCCCGGCACGTATGAGACGGTTCCCAAGCGCGAGTGGGTCAAGGATGGCATCGCTGGTGACACGCTGGGTTTGTTTTTCGGACCGGCTTACGAGGAGGAGGGGAGCAGCGGGGTGCCATTGCCGCCGCAGATCATTTTATTTCTGGAAAACCTGTGGGAATTCTCCGGGGGCGACGAGCCGGTTTATCGCCAGGAGGTCCGTAAAACTTACCTTCACGAACTGGGCCATTATTTGGGACTGGACGAGGACGACCTTGACCTGCGCGACTTGCAATAAAATGAACGCTATTCCCATTTCTGCGCCATGAAACCAAGCGCCCAACTGATCACTGGTTCGCCCTTCATGGCTCGTGTAGCGCCCTTTGTCATTTTTTTGGTGCTGACGGCGTGCCAGGGACAATTCGGCGAGGCGTCCCGGTACTGGTTTTATTTTGCCAAGACCATTGTCGGGATATGGCTCATTCTGGTGATGCGCCCGGTGGTGACGGAAATGAAATGGGCCATCAGTTGGGAGTCCGTCGTGGTGGGCGTTGGCGTTTTTGCGCTGTGGGTGGGGCTTGACGGGCTTTATCCATCGATTGTTGAACTGCTGCAAAAAATCGGAATCGGCGACGGCGAGGCCGAATCAAGACCGTGGAATCCTCATGTTCAGTTTGGAGATAACGCAGCATTGGCGTGGCTCTTCATTTTTACGCGCTTTTTCGCCGTGACCCTGGTGGTGCCCCCGTTGGAGGAGGTGTTTTATCGCTCGTTTGTTTACCGATGGATTGTGAGGCCGGAGTTCGATTCGGTGCGGTTGAACCAGTTTCACCCCAAGGCATTTTTTCTCACCTCGGCCATCTTCGGGTTGGTTCACCTCGAATGGCTGCCTGGCATTTTGTGCGGCATGGCCTACCAATGGCTGGTTATCGGGAAAAACCGGCTGGGAGACGCGATGACCGCCCATGCCATCACCAATTTCCTGCTCGCGGTGTGGGTGGTTTGGAAAGGCGCCTGGCACTTCTGGTGACAGGGTTACAGGCGAAAAAGCTTTTTGGAATTGTGGTAAAGAATTTTTCGCTCGATTTCCTTTGACGCCGACAGCCTTCGGAGGGCGGCAAGGGTTTGCGCGCCCTGGCACCCGGGGCCGCGCCCAATTGTGTCGTTGCAGTCGCTGCCGTAAAGCAGCTTGTCTTGGTGACGCACTAGAAATTCGCGGGTGTGATCCTCGTCGCGAATCAGGGAATTCAGACCGGAGCCGGCGGAAAGGTCGGCGTACATGTTGGGATAATCGCGCAGGTAGCGGTCCGTGATGCCTCCGGGCGTCACCTTGCCCTTGGGATAAAGCACGCGCTGGTCCTTGTGGTCCTTGTCAATGTTCGCCCACCAGGTCTGCGCGTGGCCGATGAAGTTCACCTTGGGATATTTTTCGAGCATTTTGTGGAAGCGGTCGAACCCGAGGTTATACATGTTGTGCTGAAAGTGCAGGAGCACCGGGACGTTATATTTTTCGGCAAGGCGGTAAATTTTTTGAATCGCCTCCGAGTCGCATTCCACCCCAAATTTTGATTCGCCAATGACGCACGCGCCCAGCTTCAAATATTTTTCAATCTCCGTCAGGGCCTCCGGCAGGTCGGCAACCTCATTGGCGCCGAATTTAAATTCGTCCGGATGCAGTTGGGCGAACTCATGGCAGACGGCATTGCCGGTGGCCTTGGCCGCCAGTCCATTGGACTTGCCCTGGTGCGTGGATGGACGAGTCGCCGGGCGGCCGCTGGGCAGCAAAATAGTCGTGGTGATGCCCATGGCTCGCTGGTGTGCCAGGAGTTGCTGGTGGCTGCGGTCCGAGTAATCGGTGTGCTGGTGAATGTCTATGATGGGCTCAGGAGTTTCATTTTGCGCAAAGGATTGGGCACTGGCGCAGGCGACCGCAGCAGCGGAGGAAATCAGAAATGACCTGCGGGAAAATGAACGGTGCTGTGTCATGGAGGCTCTTAGTTTTGCAAAAACTGTTGCGAACGGCGGGTTGTTATTCAACCGAAAAATATAGAGGTGCCGTTTCAGTCCTGAAACATACTAAATTAATCCATCAAATATTTTTCGGGGTTTGTGCGTCTGGATAAGAGTACTCGTGGACAATAAAGCTGACAATCAACCTGAAAACCGTTTTTCTAAAACATTCACATGAAAAATCTCATTGCATTGGTTGCGATTGTGCTCTGCGTTGCGGGCTTGCGGACCGAGGCCGCTTCCAAAGTGGATTTTAAAAAGCAAATTGCGCCCATTCTGCAAAAGTCGTGCATTGAATGCCACGGCGAATCCAAGCAGAAGGGGGACCTAAGATTGGATCTCAAGGCGGAAGCGATGAAGGGGTCGACCATCGTTGCGGGCAAGGCCAGCGACAGCGAATTGTTTCGCCGAATTGTCCTTCCCAAGGGCCATGACGATATTATGCCCCCGAAGGGCGAGCCATTAAGCAGCGAACAGGCTGAACTGTTTAAAAAATGGATTGATCAGGGTGCAGAGTGGCCCGAGGGCGAAATCGTCGGAACCGGTGCCCATGACGCCGGACAGCCCGCCAAACTGCCCGAATACAAGCCCAGCGCCGCCGAGAACAAGGGCGTGGCGGCCCTTGAGGCGCAGGGGGTTTCCATTCGCCCCGTGGCGCAGAACATTCAATGGAAGGAGGCTACTTTTCGGTCGCTGGGGACCAATGCGACCGATGCCACAATCGCGCCCCTGAAGGATGTCATCGGGCTGCTTGATTTGAATCTGGCCGGAACTCAAGTCACGGACTCCGGCCTTTCGGCAATCAAGGGGTTGACCAACTTGACGGTCTTGCACTTGGAAAACACAAAAATCACCGATGAGGGGTTGGCTCATGTGGCTGGGCTGACCAACTTGGTGTATTTGAATTTGTTCAACACGCCTGTGAGCGACGCCGGACTCCGTCACCTGAAGGGATTGCACGGGCTGAAGAATCTCTATGTCTGGCAGACCAAAGTGACCGAATTGGGTATAAGCAATCTTAAGCAAACTTTGCCGCAATGCAAAATCCACACGGGTTGGGAGCTTTCCGCCGCCGCAAAACCCGAGGAAAAGAAGCCGGAGAAAAAATAATCTCCGGCGATTCTCTCTAGATCAAGTCGGTCGAGAGCGAAAACACCAAAAGACCTTTTCCGGACTGGCGGGGAGAGGCTTAACCTTTGGGACTATAATATGTTTGGGTGTATTCCTGCACCATGCGCCAAGTATTGAATTGTGGCACCAGGGTGACCATCGCGCGGCGAATCATTTGAATCCATTTACGCGGGATTCCTTGCTCATCTCGATCGTAAAAGGTGGGAATGACCTCTTCGGTCAGCACTTTGTAAAGATTGGCGGCGTCCACGCGGTCCTGCTCCTCGACCAGGTCTGGATGTGAATCGGCTCCAATGGCAAAACCATTGGTGCCGTCGTAGCCCTCGCGCCACCAGCCGTCAAGGATGCTCATGTTGAGACAGCCATGGCAACTGGCCTTCATGCCGCTGGTGCCGGAGTCCTCCAGCGGGCGGCGCGGATTGTTCAGCCAGACATCGCAGACGGAAATCATCTGCAGGGCGATGTGAATGTCATAGTTCTCGATGAACACCAAATGGCCCTTCAGTTCGCTGTATTTGCTCAGGTGAATGACACGCTGGATGTAGCGCTTGCCCTCGTCGTCCCTCGGATGCGCTTTGCCCGCGAAGATAAACTGAACCGGACGCTTTTTGTCGTGAACCAGTTTTACGACGTTTTCGAACTGGTCAAAAATCAGCGGCGCGCGCTTGTAAGTGGCAAACCGTCGCGCGAAGCCGATGGTCAACGCGTCGGGATTCAACAGGTGATCAAACGCGATGAAATCTCCATGGGTCAATCGTTGCCCCTGAATGAGCAGCCTCCGGCGGCTGAACTCGATCAATTCGCGGCGCAGCTTGTAGCGCAGTGCCCATAATTCCTCATCGGAAATGAAGTTGGAATCGCCCATCTTCTCCCAGAATTCAGCGGAATTGACCTCATCCTCCCAGGAGCGAATGGCGTGTCCCTCAGCGGAATCCTTCTCGGTCAGTTTTCGCCGCCAGAACCTCCGGACCGGTCCCTTCATCCAGCCCAGCAAATGAATGCCATTGGTGATATGGCCTATAGGCACGTCCTTCACGGTTTTCGCTGAAAAAAGCGCCTGCCACATGTGTCGGCTCACTTCGCCATGCAATTCGCTGACGCCGTTTGCCGCGCGCGAGCCTTTCAGCGCCAGTACGGTCATGCAAAACGGCTCGTGTGGGTCCACCTGTCCCAAAGCCATCAAATCATCAATGCTTAGCTTGAGCTGCTCTTGCATTTTGGTCAAAGCGTAACCCATGAGATCGCGGGTGAACCGATCGTGCCCGGCTTCGACTGGAGTGTGAGTGGTGAAAATACACTCGGCTCTAGTGGCGGCGAAGGCGTCTTTGAAGGATTTGCCCTGGTTGAGCTTTTCGCGAATCAGTTCCAGCACCAGAAACGCCGCGTGGCCTTCGTTCATGTGAAACACGGACGGCTGGAGGCCCAACATGCGCAGCAGCCGGACGCCGCCAACACCCAGGAGAATTTCCTGCATAATCCGCGTGGTGCTGTCGCCGCCGTAAACGCGGAGGGTCAGGTCACGAAACCGCTGCTCATTTTCCGGGCGGTTACTATCGAGCAAATATACAGGGACTCGGCCAACATTAATGCGCCAGACCTGAAAATAGACTTCATTCAAGGCAATCTCGACCTTGCCCACAAGCGGTTCGCCCTTTTCGTTCAAAACCGGCTCAATGGGGAGATTTTTTGGGTTCAGGAGCGTGTAATACTCGGTCTGCCAGTTCTCGTGATTGATCGCCTGCTGGAAGTAGCCTTCACGATAAAAAAGGCTGATGCCCGCGAACCCAAGGTCCAGGTCGCTGGCGGATTTGGCATGATCCCCAGCCAGCACGCCCAGACCGCCAGCCGCAATGGGCAGGGTTTCATGGAAACCGAATTCCGCCGAAAAATAGGCCACGGGCTTTTGCTTTAATTCCGGTGCGTGCTTGCTGCCCCAGGTTGAAGCTTCATTCATGTATGCGTCAAACTGATGAATGACATTCTGCACGCGCTCGCGAAATTCGGGAGATTGCAGGCGGACCCGCAGTTCGTAGTTCGACACCTCGTGCAACACGGCCACCGCATTGTGGTAAAGATTCTGCCAGCCTCGTGGAGATAATTCCTGGAAGACTTCCTGCGCTTCTTGACTCCAAGTCCACCACAGATTTAACGAAACACGGTGAAGCCCTTCAACCAGCTTGGTCAATTCGGCATTCGTCAACGGTGTGCTCTTCATAGTTAATTTATTCAGTCTGAAACAATTGAGTCCAAACGCTAAGCCAGTGTCCGGTCAAACGCCAAATAAAATTCACGCCCGAAATGTTCTGCTACAGCGTGCATTTGACTGGGGTGCGTGCTCTCTGAACACGTGCAGCGCTTAAATCCATCCGCGTTGGCCTGCTGATGCATTTTTTGTTCGGTGAGGAGAAATACATCGCAACCCGTATGTTAACTCAATTCATAGCGCGAAAAATGGTTTGGCCTCATGCTTACCGAGGCCAGCGTTTGGTGTGAAATTGAAGCTCAACTGAAATTTGACAAACCTGACTGTAAAATGAGCAATCCCCCGACACTCAATACCAAGGACGTAAACGAGGCACCTGCGTTTTATTTAGTCAATAGTCTGGCTGGGCGCATTTTTTTGCCGGGGTTGGATGCTTGTTGCTGTCTCGTTTCAAATGCGCTACGGCAGGACACAAGCGCGTGTGACGCGCTTGGAGAATGAATCGGTTCCTTTCAAGGCATGGCATGTTGAGGGCGATTGCTGGCAACTTTCCTGATCCGATCACCCGGCTTTTCTCTGTCCTTTTAGTTTCTCAGGCGTGCATCTTCAGTCCGCCGGGGTGAGGGTGAGTTTGCCGCCGTTGGTGGGGCCCAGGAAGGTGCC
>CALJZV010000281.1 GCA_937983475.1 uncultured Verrucomicrobiales bacterium | reverse complement strand
ACGCGTCCGGCTGAAGGTGTCGGCATATTCCACTCCAATAGCCTCAAGGCACAACGGGCCGCGCCCTTGGCGCGCAATGTCCAGGGACTTTGCCGCTTCATTTTCTGATAAGACGGGGCCGCTGTAGAGCGTGACATGCGGCTCAAAAACCGGCGCGTTAAACCGCTCGGCCAGTTCGGCAATCACGGTGGCAAACGCGGCGCGCGTCTCGGCGGCGGGCAACTGCCAGTAGGCAACTTTTCCAGTCACAGCGCGGGCGCGGTTTGCGAGCGGATGTGCGGGAAAAATTCCTCGGCTACAATAAACCCGACGCACTCGGGCGAGGCGCAGCGGCAGGGATGCTCGCGGTAGTTTTCCAGGTCGTAGCCGTAGTTGAAGGTGATTTCTTCGCCCGGGACGATTTCCCGCAACGCCACGATCCAGATGCGGTTGTCCTCGGTCAACTCGGCCTCGCAGTTGGGCGAGCAACCGTGGTTGATGAAACGGGCGGGGTTCCAGCCAACCGCGCCGTCGAGGTCGAACTCGTCATCCAATGAGAAAATGTACCGATTGTCCTGCTCACAGCGAATCAGCGACTCGGCCTTGGTGATTTTCTCGCCGACATATTCAATGAGGCGCTCTCCGGGAGCAATGGTCCGGGCGGCAAACACACCGGTGCCGTGAATCGGCGAGTCGCGGTACACAACCGCAGTATTGTTCTGAACATCCATCATGGCTGGTTATTATCGGCAATTCCCGCCGTGCCGCAAGTGTCCCAGTATTCTTGGTGGACACGTATTGCCGGTGTGGTTACACCTTGAGCCCTATGGCTACCCTTCTTCTCGGCATAGACAGTGGCACGCAGTCCACGAAGGTCCTTGTTGTTGACGCCAAAAGCGGCAAGGTGCTCGCCTCCGCCGCGCAGGCCTACGGGCTGATTCCCAAGTTGCCCCCCGGCGCCAAGGAACAGCATCCGCACACCTGGCGCGACGCCACCAAAAAAGCCATCCGCCATGCGCTCATGTCCGCCAAGGCCAAGCCGGCTGACGTCCGGGCCATTGGCGTGAGCGGCCAGCAGCATGGGTTTGTGCCGCTGGACAAAAACGGCGACGTTATCCGGCCGGCCAAGCTGTGGTGCGACACGTCCACCGCCGCGGAGTGCGAGGAAATCATGAGCGCCGCCGGCGGTTTCAAGGCAACCGTCCGCGAGCTGGGCAACGCCGTGCTGCCGGGCTTCACCGCGTCAAAGATCCTTTGGCTCAAGAAAAATGAACCGAAAAACTTCGCGCGCCTGGCCACGGTGCTGTTGCCGCATGATTACCTCAATTACTGGCTGACGGGCCGCAAGGTGATGGAATACGGCGACGCCAGCGGAACGGCGTTGCTGAACGTCAAATCGCGCCGTTGGTCGGAATCGGTTCTCAAGGCCATTGATCCATCGCTGGCTGAAAAGCTGCCGCCCTTGATGGCCAGCGACGAGCCCGCAGGCACGTTGCAGCCCTCCACGGCGAAGGAACTGGGACTGCCCGCCGGAATTCTTGTCAGCGCGGGCGGCGGCGACAACATGATGGGCGCCATCGGCACCGGCAACACGCGGCAGGGCGTCATCACGGCGAGCTTTGGCACGAGCGGCACCATTTACGCCTGCTCGGAAAAACCGGTGATTGACCCGCAGGGCGAGATCGCCGCGTTCTGCGATTCCACCAACCGCTGGCTGCCGTTGCTCTGCACGATGAATGTCACCGTGGCCACCGAGATGGTCCGCAGGGATTTTGGCTGGACCCATGAGAAATTAGAGCAGTCGGCTCGCAAGGCCCCGGCCGGCTCAAGCGGCCTCCTGCTGCTGCCCTATTTCGAGGGCGAACGCACGCCCAATGTCCCCGAAGGCACTGGCGTCTGGTTTGGCGCGAATCAAAAGACTTTTCAAGCCGGGCACTTTGCGCGCGCCGCCATGGAGGGCGTAACCCTGGGAATGAACTACGGTTTGCAGCGGTTGACCGAACTGGGCGTCAAGCCCAGCCAGATTCGCGCCACCGGCGGCGGAGCCAAATCCAAACTCTGGCGGCAGATCATGGCCGACGTGTTCAACGCCGAGGTCGTCACGCTGAAGGAAGCCGAGGGCGCGGCCTACGGCGCGGCGTTGCAGGCGCTGTGGTGCTGGCGATTGCAGCAGGGCGAAAAGGTGTCGATCCACGACATCACCGGGGCCTTTGTGAAGGTCAACCGGAGCGAAACCACCGAACCCGTGGCAAAGAACGCCGCTATTTACCGCGAACTGCAAGGCATCCAGGACGACCTGTCGCGGTCGCTGCGCGGCGTCTTCGCGCGGCACCGGCGGTTTGTGCTGAGATAAGGTTAAATTTTCCAACCCGCCATTGACTTGACGGCACTGGTTCTTTATTACCTCGAGCGCACTTGCAACACTGTTAAAAGGGAACTTTATGCCACCAGCCAAAAGCGCCGAGAAAACCAATTCTGTCGAAGTCAAAGCCACTGAAGATTCACGCCTGGAAGCCGCCCGCAAACGCGACCTCGAGGCCGCCATTTCCACCATAACCAAGGCTTACGGCGAAGGCTCCATCATGCGTTTGGGCGATGCCAAGGCCCTGTCCAAGATTGACGTGATTCCCACAGGCGCTTTGGCCGTGGACCTCGCGCTGGGCGTGGGCGGACTGCCCCGCGGACGCGTGGTCGAAATTTACGGGCCTGAATCCTCCGGCAAAACCACCCTCATGCTCCACGCCATCGCCAACGCGCAGAAACGCGGCGGCCTGGCGGCGTTCATTGACGCTGAGCACGCGCTGGACCCGGCCTACGCCAAGAAGCTCGGCGTCAACCTTGACGATTTGCTCGTCTCCCAGCCCGACAGCGGCGAAGAGGCGCTGACCATCTGCGAAACCCTCGCCCGCTCCAACGCCATTGACGTCATCGTGGTGGATTCCGTCGCCGCGCTGGTGCCCAAGGCCGAACTGGAGGGCGAAATGGGCATGGCGACCATGGGCATGCAGGCCCGCCTCATGAGCCAGGCGCTACGAAAGCTCACGGCCATTCTCAACAAGTCCAAGACCCTTTGCATCTTCACCAACCAGATTCGCGAGAAGGTTGGCGTCATGTTCGGCAACCCCGAAACCACTCCCGGCGGCAAGGCGCTCAAGTTCTACGCCAGCATCCGCATCGACATCCGCCGCAAGGATGCCATCAAGGACTCCGCCGCCACCGTTATCGGCAACAACGTGAAGGTGAAGATTGTCAAGAACAAGGTCGCCCCGCCCTTCGCCGAGGCCGAGTTTGAAATCCTCTACAACCACGGCATCAACAAGGAAGGCAGCATCATCGAAGTGGGCCTGTCCGACGGCGTCGTGGAGAAGAAAGGCGCGTGGATCCAGTTCAACGGCGACCTGATCGGCCAGGGCAAAGAAGCCGCCCGCCAGGCGCTCATCGAAAAGCCCGAGCTGGCCAAGAAAATCACCGAAGCCATCCTCGCCAAGCGCAACGGCGCCCCGGCGGCGTGATTTGTCGGGAACGCCCGCTTTTCTAAGAACGGCTCCCTGATGAATCCATTGAGCCACGGATGAACACGGATAGACACGGATAATCCGTGTTTCATCGGTGGCTAATACTTAAAACGGCCCCTTCGGCCAATGCGTCTCCACGCCCTGGCCGCGGATGCGGTTCTGGAAATCGGTCAGCAGGTTTTTCTTTTCCCGCACTTCCCTCGGCACGGCTTTTTTCTGCAACGCATACACCGCAAGCAACCCGACCGTCTCGCCGATGTTCCATTCCACCGGATGCAGCCGGTAACAGCCGTTGGTGATGTGCGTGGTGCCGATGTTCTTGTTGGCCGGAAGCAGATTGTTCACGCGGACCGGCAGCAGCGCGCCGAGCGGAATCTGGAAGGGCAGCGACGGAAAATCTATGTAGTTGTCGCCGCCCGTGCTCGGGTGCAGGTCGATGTGGTAGCTGCCCACGCCCACCGAATCATAATATTCCTCCGCGATGACTTCGTTCTCCGGCTTGCCGGTGACCTGCGCGCGGTTGGCGCGGCCCACGTGCTGCTCCACCACGCGAAACACCGGCTGTATGCGCCGCGACTCGCGAACGTAAGGATACTTGGCCACGCCATCCTCGGTGCCGAGAATATCGCCGCGCAGGCGCAGTTCCGGAAAGCCGGCGCCGCCATCGGGACGCGGCGCCTCGGTTTGCAGCCAGTAAAAGAGCGACAGGCTCAACTGCTTGGCCCGGTCAATCTGCCGGGCCTGTTCCTCGTCACTGACACCCACCAGGTTGCCCAGCAGGTAATCGTTCTGCGGCCAGTTGACGATGGTGATGTCGCCCGGATAGGCGCCGGGAACAAAACTCTCCTTGCTGGCGATGCGCCGGTACCGAAACCAGCCGTTGGGCTGGGATTTCCCCTCGTTCTCCGGGTCAAAGGGCAGCGTCCTGGGCTTGAGTGTGGACGGACTCGAATAGGTGAAGGACAACAGCTTGCCGGGCCACGGCGGGGTCAGGTCAGGAACGTAATCGCGCCAGAACGCGTATTCGCGCGGCTTCTCAATAATTTCCTTCTGGCCGGGCACATAATCCATGGCGAAACAAAACGTGAAGGCCTGGTGATTGTCCGGGCGCGCCTCCTCCGACGCATGCAGTTCGCCGGTGTCCTTCTTGGATTCCGCGCCCGTGACAAACTCCGTCTTGGTCAACGGCAGCAGGTCGCCCAGCTCGGTGGCATCGACAAAATAAGGCGCTTCAAGCACCAGCTCGTTGCCCGTGCGCAGGCTCCGGGCCTGGAGCGCGCGAACCCGGTCGCCTTCCACATCAGCGGCGACGATTTTATGCTCCAGCAGCAGGATCAGCTTGCGCGAACTTAAATACGGATTGAGCCATTCCTGCAACACGGCCAGGGCCACGCGGGGTTCATGGCAGAGGCGCGACACGCTGCCCTCGCCGGGATTGAGGTTCCATTGCGCGCGCGCGGCTTCGGTCAATGGGTAATGACGGCGGTAATAATCGCGGATGGCCGAGCGGAATTCGCGGTAGCTGCGGTTGCCGCCGAAGGACTCGATCCAGCGGTGCTCATCGGGCGGAACGCCCTGCTGGGTCAACTGGCCGCCAATCCAGTCGGTCTCCTCGGTCATCACCACACGCAGGCCGTTACGGAGCGCGGCCAACGCCGCCATGCATCCGCCCAGCCCGCCACCCGCCACCACAAGGTCCACCGAATGGCCCTTGCGGCCCATCCTCGAGGCTGCGGTTTCATTTTGCGCGCGGGCCGAACGCGGGGAGAGCACTGTTCCGGCGGACAAGGCAGCACCGCCAGCGGAGACCAATTGAAGAAAATCACGGCGTTTCATGGGCGCGGATTTTTCCCGCAAAGCCGGGTCGAAGTCGAGCGCAACCGCTTCTAAAAAAATTTTTCCAGGAACCCTGACCAATCCTTTATATTTTCCCAAAAGGTGGTTACATCATGGCGGTGAACGACGCCGTCGCAAAAAACAACAACGCATTGAAAGCCGCCTGGCTGTTGATGCTCGCCACCTTTCTGTGGGGCACAAGCTTCCTGCTGATGAAGTCGCTGGTGATGGTTCAGCAGCAACTGGTGCCCGAAGCCGGCACCTGGATGCTCGCCGCTTTGTCCATCACCTTCCGGTTCGGCATCGCCGCCGCCATTCTCGCGGTTTGGCAATACAAGCGCCTCAAGCGCCTGACCAAACTGGAACTCTACGAGGGCGTCGGCCTCGGCGTCATCGGAGGCACCGGGTTGCTGCTGCAAATGGACGGGGTCAACTACACGCACGCCTCGACCTCCGCGTTCCTGACACAGAGTTATTGCGTGTTCATTCCGCTTTGGGTGGCGCTTCGCAGCCGCCGTTGGCCGTCCCGGACCATCCTGACCAGCTCGGCCATGGTGCTGGCCGGCGTGACCATCCTGTCGGAGATCAATTTCACCCAAATGCGCCTGGGCCGCGGCGAACTGGAAACCCTTTTGGCCTCGCTGTTTTTCACCGCGCAGATTCTCTGGCTGGAGCGCCCGAAGTTCGCGAAGAACGACCCGCACAATTTCACCATTGTGATGTTCGCGGTGACGGCGGTGATTTTTCTGCCCATCCCCTTCTGGGGCGGCAACGCGGCGATGATTGCGCCGGCTTACGGAAGTGCCCCGGCGGTGATGTTCAGCCTGCTCCTGATGGGGCTTTGCACCCTGGTGGCCTACAGCCTGATGAACCACTGGCAGCCCTGCGTGCCCGCGACGCAGGCCGGGTTGATTTACTGCTCGGAACCGGTCTTCACCAGCCTCTTCGCGCTGTTCCTGCCGGGATGGTTCTCAATTCTGGCCAGCATCCATTACCCCAATGAAAGCCTGACAGTCAACCAAGTCGTGGGCGGGGGGCTCATCACTGCGGCCAATATTCTGATTTTGTTCCAGGCCGCGCGCGCCGCCCGGCCCAAGGCCGGCGCAGATACGTTGAGTGGACAGAAAATGAAGCCAGCCGTTGTTCCCTTGACCGGCAACAACGGCGGCAACTTGCGGTAAAATGAAAGGGCATGGACCGGCAAGAGGCCGGCGCGCCCGATTATTTGTTGCGGCGGCTGAAGGCCACGCGGCCAGGGCGAAGAACGAGGGTTTCACCCACTTCCTTCGAGTCCCCGGTAATCGCGGTAACTGGCAGAGTGACAAAGTACAAGCCCGCTCCAGCGACTGCCGCCAGGAACGCGACCGGCCGGACAATCACCACGTCGGTGACGGTGTAAACCACGTCCGCCTCATGGGACGAACGATCTCCGGCCATGACCGGGGTGGAAGTAGCCAGCATCGAAACACAAGCCAGCGTGAGAACAATAGATTTGATTGCGCGATGTTTCATAGATGAGTTTTCAGGTTTAGACAGAACTGACATTAAAGGCCATGTAGCAGGTGAAAAGCCAATTTTCGCCATTGCACCCATAAAGGTTTTGCTGATTCAACCCTCAGCAAAAAGATTTGTGTATCGCCCCCACAACAGCACGAAGGCGCTGGCAAACTCTTCCGGGGCGCGCGCAATCCATTGCGACACGGCCTCAGGGGCAACCCATTCTCCCCGTTCAATTTCCTCCGGATGCAGCGTGAAAGGCCCCTCGTGCTCGCACCGGTAAACCCAGACAAATTCCCAACCGGTCTCCACACACGCCTCAAT
>CALJZV010000280.1 GCA_937983475.1 uncultured Verrucomicrobiales bacterium | reverse complement strand
TGAATCGCCACGAACTGATGGTGAATCAGCGCGGCAATGATTACCGGGTGGAGTTCCTTTTTATTTGTTTCGCACCGATACCATTCCACAAGTTCCCTCATTTTTACCTGGGTGTCCTCGGGCAGCGTAAACCGGCGGATTTCTCCCGTGATCGTGGCGACCTGATTGGGAACAGACTTGTATTCGCCCAGTTTGATCCATTTCTCGGTGGGTTGGCCTTCAGGCGTAATGGCAGTGGCCTTGTAAGTTTCGACGAGGAGCACTTTGTGCATTTCTCGGATGACGGCTTCGGTGAGCGGTTCCTGTCCACGAATGAAATGCAGGAGGAAATCAATCACTTCATTGTGTCCCCGAATGTCTAGGTGATCTTTCATCGGTTTGCCGTCCGCAGTCAGACCTTCGAGCAGAAAAACGCGGGTTTCTCCCTGGGTCAGCTTGTTCCCTTCGATTGCATTGGAATGATAAGTCCAGTCGTGACGGAATTTTTGGAAATTCCGCTGCTCCTGCTCCGGCTTTAATGGGCGCAATGCCTCAACTTCCGCTTTGAATGCGTCAATTTCGATCATGAGTTCCTTCAGGTTCTTGGCCATACAGAAGGGAAACTAACGATTTCGCTTAAATATGCAAAACGAAGCGGGTGAGATTTACCAAGCCGCTTAACAGTTGTCCAAGTTGTTGGCTGATTCTGAAACTCACTCCGCCGCCGGGCCATCTCCAGAAACTTTCGCGGCCTTGATGAGTTCCTCCACCAGTTCATCGGCGTTCCATTCGTTGCCGGGAATGATGTTTTGCAGTCGCCCGGAGGCGTCCACAATCACCGTGCGCAGGTTGTGGTTGATGATGTTCGCCTCCCGCCAGAAGGTCTGCCCGAACTGTTCGGTGATGGCGGTGATTTCGAGCAGGTCGCCTGTCAGGAAACTCCAGCGGTCCGGATTGTAATTGTAGCGTTCGGCGTAATGCTTCAGAACTGCGGGCTTGTCCACTTCCGGGTCTATGGTGATGGAAAGCAGATGCCAGTTCTGCGGAGCGTCGGGCATGCCTTTTAATTTCTCCAAAGCCTTGGCCAGATTGAGCGACATTCGCGGGCAGAAGGTCGGCAGCGGGCAGGTGGTGAATATGAAGGAAATGGCCAGCGCCTTGCCGCGAAATGCCGCGAGGTTGACGGCCTGCCCGAACTGGTTGGTGAAGGAATAATCCGGCACCCGGTCGCCGATTTCCAAGGGCTCCACATCTTTGACAATCCGGACGCTGCGGCGCGAGGGCAATTCGGTGGGAGACTGCGCTCCGACCTTGTTCACCTGGTCAATCCACGCGTCGTCATCGGTTACATTTAACCGGAAGGAAATGACGTCGCCGGTTTTCAACCCCACAAGTTCATTGGTGGATTTGGCCTCCAGGTCCATCGTCATCGCAGGCATGTAATTCGGAATGGCCTCATGGCGAATGCGCGCCTTGAGTCCGCCCGGAAAAATTTCCTCAACCACGCCCCGGGTGCCATACGTTTCCACATTGGTGGACACCGTCGAGGGCGTCAGCGGTTGGGGCGAAATTGGCGCATTTGGCTCCCGCGCTTGCGGCGTGCAACCGGTCATTCCGGCAAGGGCCAATAGCAGTGCGGCCAAAAAACAGGTTTTAAGCACAAACATGCTCGAAAAGTAAAACTCCATCGCGTTTTGGCAAGCGCGACGGGAACCTCAGTCGTCCTGACCGGGATTGCCCCGGCCCCAACATTGCGGCATAAATTATTACTCAGCAATCCCTTGCGGGGGCGCAGATGGTTTGTTATTACCGTCGTCCTCAGGATTTATTGTTGATTAATGGCATACAACCAAAAGACTTGGTTTCATCTTTGGCTGGCTTGGGTTTTCACCAGGGCGGACTTGATTGGCGATGGTTCAGAAAGCCTGTTTTTTCCTCAATCGCTGCCTTACAAAGGGCACCACTGCCAGAAATGGAGTTTTTTATTTATTTTGGCTGGATTTTGCTCAAGTCGTGGGTGCCGCGCGTTTGAAGTGTGCGAATCAACGACATCTGCGATTGTCCATGAGGGGAAGGGGAACGCATGGGACGGCATGACCTGAGAAACACCGAATACTGGGCGATGCTTGCCTGCGAATGCGATTTCAACGCCTCGCGCATGGCGCGGCGTTGCGGCATGTCCTCCCGGCAGTTGCGCCGTTATTGCCAAAGCATTTTCAGCAAAGGAACGCAGGAATGGCTTAACGAACAGCGCCTGATCGCCGCGGGCTACCTGCTCAAACGGACCGGCTCGGTCAAAGCCGTTTCGATGGAACTGGGCTTCAAGCAAATCTCCCACTTCTCGCGGCAGTTCAAGGAGCACTACGGCATTCCGCCGACCGAATTCCTCCAAACGCCCGTGAGCGTCAAAACGCTTGTCAAAATGCTCAAGCACCAACGAGGTGACAATTTCACCCCATGATTAAGCGGGAGTTGAAACGAATGCCCCAGATTCGGCAGCTTGCCGAAGTTGATCAAAGGCATTTTCCAGACGAGCAAACGACCGAAGGTTCTTTTTCCGAACCATATCCAAATCGACCAGTTCGGTGAGCGGAGCTTGGTCTCGCGTGGGACGGTAGCCGGGGCAATTCTTTTCAAGCCATCTTTTGCCGCGCGTTTCGGGTTGTGCGTGGGATATATTTAAGTTCGCCGACAATACAGGACGTCCATCCTTGAATGTTTTGCCCGCCAACGATTCAGCCCCGCCAATAATCCACGATTCGTATTCCATGCAGGCGAAAACAACGGCCAAGGAAAACAACTTGCCTGCTCCGGCCTCCCAGGCGGTGAAAGCCATCAATTTCGCCGCCGTGACTGCGCAGAATCCATTAATGGAACCGGCGGGAAATGTTTTCGCATCGCCATCAAAAATAGCCAAAACGGCCGCTGGCTTTCTTCGCGCCGCGATTTGCAATATTCGGTGCCACTCGCTGAAATCGGGTTGGTTCTTGTCTTTGTCCCACGTGATAAGGCCCGCGGCATTGCCCGCGCGGATAACTTCCTGATCAACGAAATAGACCTCATCCAACCGTTTCTCGCGCAAAATCCTTCGAGCAAGAATAGGCAGGGCCGTTACGTCACCTTGTCCTTCTCCGAGGAGAACCAAGCGCTTCATGCCACGGATTCGGATTTCGGCGGTTCTTCCAACCTGGGCTGCTCCACGGTCAGCAATTCACCCGTGGTCAGGAGATGATCCTTCACCGCTTCCCGTTGTTCTTTGGAAACCTTGCCCACGACGGTTCGTCCTTCTCGCATTTCGACCACTCTGACGTTTTCCACGTCGAACGAATCCAGCAGGGTTGGATTGTGCGTGGTCAGGATAATCTGGCCGCGATTCTCGCGGGGAGCAGCCTTGAATTCGTCGGCCAGCAAGGACAACGCGCCGGGAAAGATGGCATTCTCCGGCTCCTCAAACACCAACGGCAATGTCGTCGGGCTTTGATACACCTCCAGCAGGTGCGCGTAAAATCGCCGGAGCCCATCCGATTCCTGTTCAAGCGACAGCTCGAAAATTTGTCCATTAGCCGTATGGGCCACGATGGCGTGATTGGGATTGGTGAGGGAATCCAGCTCGACCGACGCGATGGAGGGATTCACCGCTTGCAATGACGCCAACAGGCTTTTGCGGATGTTGGGGTGATGGAAGTCCTGCACAATCTTGCGGATCACATCGAGATAGTTTCCCGCATTGTCGGCCAGCCCGGGCACTTTCATCAGGAATTCTTCTCCATGATTCGAATGACGAAACGCGCTTAGGGTCGAGGCGGGAAAATGATAATAGCCGATGCCGTTGGAGAGAGCCGCATACGCCAGCACAATTTTTTGGAATGCGGGAAACCGGCCAAGAATAGGTCCATCAAGTCCTAACGGAGCCGTTTCTAAAGCCGGCGCTTTTTCCCATTTCCATCCTTGAGTTGTTCGGGTTCGCCAGAAGAGCATTTCTTCGCCCAGAAGAAGTTTTTCAATGAATAATGGCTCTCTTCCCCAATGAGGATTTAAGTTGAATGCGATTTCGTATGTGTAATCGAGGCTTTCACCCGGAACCTCAAAAGTAATCTTGATGGAAGTATTGGGAGATTGGACGCCGACCGGCTTTATTCGTTCCCAACCATGCTCGTATTCGATGGCTCGTTGATAATCGAGCAGGAGATTCCGCAGAAAGCGAATCGCTTGCACCACATTTGATTTGCCCGTTCCGCTGCGGCCAATCAGAACCGTCACCGGATCGAGTTCCAGATCAAGCTCTCTGATGCTTTTAAAATCGGTGATTCTAATTCGTTTGATCATAAACGACTGCTTTCCTTCTGCTTATCCGCGATTTTTCGATAGTCTCTTTGTGCCGCTGGAATTAGTCAAAGGGTGATTTCTTCCTGCTTTTCCAGTTTGGCTGCATGCAAACGCTCGCTGCCTCACAGAATGGCCATGCGCCGCGAAAATTACCAAGCCAGATCAGGGCAGCGAAATTTTTTTGTCGCAACCCAAAGTCGGGCTGTTTTTTTAGGAGTGCGCGGGTCGGCCGCGCTGTTGGGCAGGCGACCTGTCTCCGTCGAGAATGGAAACACGGCTCACTGATGTTCCTGGGAAGAATGCCCATCTCATTTACCCCTAAGCCGCCCTCCCCCAAAATGTCCGCGCCAGATAACAAATGTCCGCCGCAGATAACTTTTTAGTGTTGTTTCCCTGGGGGCGGGCTCGGAGACTCTCCGCCATTCATCGAATGGCACCGGATGTTTCAATCATTGTGGACGGGATTCTCCTTCAGGGGCGGGTCGTTTGCAGAAATCCATTTTTCAGGAGCCTTTTTTCCGTTTTTTGGCTGAGAATCGGCTTGGAGGCTTCCTCAAACCCGATTTCTCGCTGGAAATCGGTTTTCAGGGAGCTTGAGAACAGATTTTTGGGCGAAAAATCATTTTCAGGGAGCCCAAAAAGCGATTTTCAGCCGGAAATCGCCCGGCAGGTTGTGTCAAAACAGATTATTGGACGGGAATCGGTTTTTGAGGCGTTTCGGAAACAACTTTTACCTATGGAGCTTCCACGAAATCTGCTGGGTGCAGCGCTTTCCATTAAGTAAACCATCAACAAAAAATTTTGATTCATTATGGCAATGAACAGTCTTCCTGGAAAACTCAGCGAGCTTCTGGCCCTGGCAGAAGACATGGCCGACGGCGCCGCAGCCTATGGCGATACCATCGGGCTGGTTCATTTTACCGAGACAAGCCTGCGGGCCGCCAGCGCGGCGGTCTTCGCGGCGGAGAGCAGCTACCAGACCCAGCGGCGGGACAACGCGGCGCGCGCCACTGCCCAGCGGTTGGCGGATTCCAATGTAAAGGGGTTCATCGCCACCGCGCGCGATGTGCTCAAAGTGCATCTGGGACGGGAATACAATCCGGCATGGACCCCGACCGGGTTTCCCAACAATTCGCTGGCCATTCCTGGCACCCTGCACGAGCGACTGACGCTGACGGGCCAGCTTAAGGATTATCTGTCCGCGCATCCCCAGCATCAAAACGTGCCGCTTAATGTCACGGCCGCCAACGCGGAATCGTTGCATGAAAAGCTGTCCGACCGGCACAGCGAAATGAACGACAGCATGCGCGCCGAACAGGAGCGAAAGGCCGAGCGCGACGCCGCGGTGAGCGGTCTCAAGCGGCAGATGCGCGGAATGATTGACGAGCTGGAATTGAAGCTCGGTGACATGGATGGACGTTGGCTGGCGTTCGGCCTCAACCAGCCCGGCGCGCCCGAGAGCGCCTCCGCCCCGGAAAACCTCATCGTCAACGCGATGCCCGGCGGGTTCATCGCCATGTGGTCGTCCACGCCCCATGCCGCGCGCTACCATGTGGAAATCCTGGTGATGGACGCCGACACGCAGTTCCGCCGCGTCGCCTCGGTGGAGGACACCGACGCGACCGTCAACACGCTCACCGCGGGCCGTTCGGTGCGCGTGCGGGTGCGTTCGGTCAACGACAACGGCAACACCAGCGCCCCCAGCGAGGAGGCGATTGTGGTGGTGGGGTGAACGGCGATCTAAAAGGAACTCTCATCATGAAAAAAACCATACTATGCCTGTGCGCGGCCTGGATGGCCTTGTTGGCCGGATGCCAGACACAACAGCGGGGAGGTTATGGGCTGACGGCGATGCCCGGCAGCAGCAATCAATGGATGCCAAAAACGATGGCGTCGCCGCGGGGGGCTGAATCCGTAAACACACCGATGGAAGCCAGCGGCGCGTGGAAGACAGCCAGCATGCCGGAAATGGCGAATGTGGATGTTGTTCTGGAAAACACCTCGGCTTCCAAACCTGAATCCTCGCCAGGAACCGAGAAATTATCCTCCGCGCCTCCTCCCTATGAGACTGTCAAAGTCTTTTACGGCACGGACCGCAAACCCAGCGGCTCTGCCGACCCGGTAAAGTTTTATACCGACAAACGCTCGGACGGCGGCCAATTGCATTTTGGAAAATGCTTCGTAAGCATTCCCCGCAACCATAAAAAGGCCTCGCTGGCGAGTTATAGTCTCTGGAAGGCGGAGTTTAAAAACACCCCTGAAAAGCACGTGACCTTGCTTAAGGTTAAGTCACTGGAAAAGGAGGTTTTCACCTCAGAGCTTCAGGCCGAAATCGCGCGGGCGAAGAAGAACGAAATCTTTGTGTTCATCCACGGCTATAATGTCTCCTTCGAGGACGCCGCTCGCCGCACGGCCCAGCTTTCCTATGATCTGGAGTTCCGGGGGGTGCCCGTGCTTTATAGCTGGCCGTCTCAAAACAAACTGCTCGAATACTTCGTGGATGACGGGAACAACCGTTGGACTGTGCCGCATTTGGAGAAATTTCTGAAACAACTGGCCGCCGAATCGGGCGCAAGCACCATTCATCTGGTGGCGCACAGCATGGGGAACCAGGCCATGGCCAACGCCCTGGAGCGAATCGCCCTCTCTTCGTCCCTTGAGAGACCGCTGTTCAATCAAATCGTCATGGCCGCCCCGGATATTGACGTGGATGAGTTCGAACAGCTCTCGGAGCAGATTCGTAAAACCGGAGAACACTTGACCTTATATGCATGCTCCAAGGACGTGGCGCTGGAGTGGTCCCGGAAATTCCGGGAACATCCGCGCCTGGGCAATTCCGGAAAGGAAATGGTGGTCCGGCCCGTGATGGATTCCATTGATGTTTCCTTCGTGGACACAAGTCTTCTGGGCCACTCCTATGTGACCAGCAATGAATACGTCATCCGGGACATCGCGCAGTTGCTGAACGGCAAAAGAAAGCCCAACGAGCGTTGCTGCTGCTGTTTTGCAGCCAAATCGAAGGCCGGCCAGCCGTTTTGGGTCTATCAACCGGTTTCGGCCTGCACCCATTGGAAATAATCTTACGTGATCCGATTATTTTCCATTTTCATTCCTTTATGCGCTTGTGTCCTTAGCGGCTTCGCGATTCATTACTCCGATAAAAATGGCACCGAGCACCTATGGGGCTTCGGCCA
>CALJZV010000279.1 GCA_937983475.1 uncultured Verrucomicrobiales bacterium | reverse complement strand
GCCAAAACGTAGTCGGCAATCCAGATGGGAATCTTCTCGTCGTTGACCGGGTTGACGGCGAAAGCGCCGGTGAAAACACCGGTTTTTTCCTTCGCCAGTTCGGTGCGCTCCAGGTCCGACTTCTTGGAAACCTCTGCTTTATATTTGTTGATCGCTTCGCGTTGCTCGGGCGTCGTGATCACGTCCACCAGTTTGTGTTCCGGCGAAAGCACCATGTAGGTCGCGCCAAACAACGTGTCGGGACGCGTGGTGAAGACGCGGATTTTTTCCTGCGAGCCGGCAACTTGAAAATCCACCTCCGCTCCTTCGCTCCGTCCGATCCAGTTGCGCTGCATTTCCTTGAGGGAATGGCTCCACTCGATGGTGTCCAAGTCGTTGAGCAGGCGCTCGGCGTAGGCGGTGATGCGGAGCATCCATTGGCGCATCGGCTTGCGGACGACGGGGTGGCTGCCGACTTCGCTCTTGCCGTCAATGACTTCCTCGTTGGCCAGCACTGTGCCCAGCGCCTCACACCACCGGACCGGCTGTTCACTCACGTAGGCCAGGCGTTTGGAATCGCGGTAGGCGCGACGCTTTTGTTCGAGCGCTACTCCTTCCTCTCCCCGCGAGGAACGAGTGGGGAGAGGATTGAGGAGAGGGGCGGCTTTTGAAACAGCCTCCTCTCCCCGGCCCTCTGCTCCATCGGATGCAGGAGAGGGAGTCAGGGAGCGCTTTTCATGTTCGGTGAGCAACTCCGGCGGATATTCCAGCGTTTCAATCGGCTCGGCCTTGTTGGTTTTGGGATTGAACCATGAGTTGTAAATCTTGAGGAAAATCCACTGTGTCCAACGGAAGTATTCCGGGTCGGTCGTGTCAATTTCGCGCGTCCAGTCGTAGCTGAAACCGAGGCTTTTGATCTGCTTGGTGAAGTTCGCGATGTTCGCCTCGGTGGTCTTGCGCGGATGCTGGCCGGTCTTGATGGCGTATTGCTCGGCAGGAAGGCCGAAGGCGTCCCAGCCCATGGGATGCAGCACGTTGTAGCCCTGCGCGCGGCGGTAGCGGGCCAGGATGTCCGTCGCGGTGTAGCCCTCGGGATGGCCGACGTGCAGCCCGGCGCCGGACGGGTAGGGAAACATGTCCAGGATGTAGAACTTCGGCGGCAGCGTCTTCGCGGTGGCGGGCTGGCCGCCAAGGCTGTGGCGTCTGGCAAAGGGATGGTCGCCGGGGATGGTTTCGCCAGGATTCCAGGCGCGAAACGTCTGTTCGGTGTCCCAGAAGCCCTGCCACTTGGGCTCAATCAAATGAAACGGATATTGTCGGCGCATCGTTGCTTTCGTGCGGGCAGATCCTTTGGTTTCAGCAAAATAAAACCGCAGTTCAGCCCGAATTGTTGATTCAACAGGCCGTGGATATTGGTGAAAGACGCGGCGCAGGGCAACGGGGAAATCAATGTGGGAAAAGTCTATTCTTCGTTGCTGGGCGGCTTGTCCCGGTTTGTGTAGGGATGGCTTAGGTGCAACGTCGCGAAATTCACTGCCGTGAGGATGACGGCGATTTCATAGCGGCCAAACGCCACCGCCGCACCGATGGCGCCGGTGTTCCAGATGGTGGCTGCCGTGGCCGCGCCATGCACCGTGCCGCCTTCCTTCATGATCGCGCCAGCGCCGACAAATCCAATACCCGTCATCAATCCCTGCACTATGCGAGCTTGGGCTTCCCGGTTGTCGCCGAAGACGTGTTCTCCTATCAGGACATATCCACAGGCGGCAAGCGCGACCAAGGGGAAGGTGCGCAGGCTCAGGCCATGTTCCAGTTTGCCGCGGTTCCAGCCCAGTGGCAGGACCAGGCAATATGCGATCGCCACTCGGATCAAATTTGGCAGAACCGGTTCCCAGTCTATGGCGGGCAATACCATGAGGACCTTTTATGCCCGACCGAGGGGGAGTTAAACAGACGGAGTCCGCCTGAGTGTCTAGGGCGATTTTACCCGGTAGAACCTTGCTTGGCCAAAAATGACATCCGTGACGGTGCGGGTGCTGGGTGTGGGCAGGCCCGGGAAATTGGTCAGCACCTGCCATGAGCCCGTGCTGAACGACGTTCTGGTTTCCACCGCGTAAGTTCGGTTGGCCTCGGCCTCGAAGGAAAATTGGAATTGATTGTTAGTTGCCGAAAGAAGCGTCAGCGCCGGCGAAGGCGGCGTTGAGGCCATAGTGTATTCCACGGACAATGAGGGCGCGCTGCCGGCGTTTTCCCGGGAGGCAACCCGGCGCGCGGAAAAGGTCATCACCTCATCATCGAGAATTAAAATCCACCCATGATTGGCAGCGGCGTTGGTCAGCCACAACTGGGCATCCGCAGCCAATTGGGCGGAGGAAAAAACCGCGCCGCCAGAAGTGAACATTTCTCCCGACGCGCTCGCCCCGCTCGCAAAATCCAACCCCGACGCGCCGCCCGGTGAAGCCCATGCGGTGGAGGGATGAGTCCGGTTGTTCCATGTGGTTTCCCCGGCAGAAGCCGGTGCCCCAACATTGCTCCCTCCGAAACCGGATTTATTGCCTTCGGTCCATCCTTGAAGAACCCGGTAAACGCTGGCATTCACATCGTCCGCGCCGGGACTCGAAAACACCACATTGAACACCAAAGTGGCCGATGTGACGGTCGCGCCTGCGGGCACGTTTCCTGCAATATCGAATTTAAACAAACCGCGGCTTTTCGCTCCGGTGCCCGTCGTGCCGATGGGAATAAAATCCAAGCCGCCCAGATTGTTGTCGGGATTGTGTTGAAACAGCCCCGTGTCGGCAACCGGAGACAACAGGACTGTTTCCGCGCGGATTTGCATTGAAAAAAACACCAGAGCCGCCATGGAATAAAACAGGCGCGTGGAGAATCTCATGCAGGCATGCTTCCCAAAAGTCAGAGCGCAGTCAATGGCGTTGAACACCCGGGTTTGGCCTTGAAAGGGTCGGCCAATTTGGACAGCCTACGATGCATGTTCCACGGCGTATTTATGGGAGGAAGCCGCTGATGAATCTCTGGCGCGGACTCCTCGGTGTGGCCATGATTGCCGTGCTCGCGCTGGTGGGATTTCTGGCAAGCTCCTGTTCCACTTTGGTCAAGCAACGCGCGGTGCTTTCCCCCCCGGACATCGAGGGCGCGACGTTTGTGGGCAACACGGTTTGCGGCGAATGCCACACCAACTACACCCGGATGTTTCACGACAGTCCCCACGCCCGGTTGAACATTTCCGGCGTCAAGGTTCCCGGCGGCATCGGCTGTGAATCCTGCCACGGACCCGGCAGCAGGCATGTTCAGCATGGAGGTGGACGGGGCGTGTTCATTGTCAATCCCGGCATGTCCTCCGAGGCCTGTTTCAGTTGTCACACCGAAACCCATGCTGAGTTCCGGTTGCCGCAGCATCACCCGGTAATTGAACAGCAAATGAACTGCGTCCAATGCCACGATCCGCATGGCACGGACATTCATAAAACCGCTGGCGGACACGCCTTTGCCCGGCTGAACGAATCCTGCGCGGAATGTCATCGGGAGCAGTCGCGCATGGTGATTTTCGAGCATGAGGCTTTGCGTGAGGGCTGCGTTACCTGCCATGCGCCTCACGGGTCCATCAATGACAAGTTGCTGGTTCAACGCGACAACAACCTGTGCCTCAAGTGCCACGCGCAGGTGCAGACCAGTCCCGGTGAAATTTTCATCGGCAACACGCCGCACACCGCATTCCTCCAACGGGGCACCTGCTGGACGTCCGGTTGCCACACGGCGGTGCATGGTTCCAACGTGGATTCCAAACTGCGCTATTAGGAAAATGAACCGCGCCCTCTCCACAACACGACGCCAGGAACGGAAACGCAATTTCCTGGCTCTGGTCCTGTTGCTCGGAACCATCGTTGCTCCGGGCGCAGTGGATGTGTCGAGAATGCCTCCGCCCGCAACCCGGCCTGTGGAATTTTTGCAGGACATTCAGCCCATCCTTGAAAATGCCTGCTATCGCTGCCACGGCGCGGAGCGGCCCAAGAGCGGCTTCAGCCTCGTGAACCGCGAATCGGCGTTGAAGGGTGGCGACAATGGCGTGGCGATCATTCCGGGAAACAGCGCCGCAAGCCCGTTAGTTCACATGGTGGCCGGCTTGATTGAGGACATGGTAATGCCGCCACAGGGCAAGGCGGAGCCGTTGACTGCCGAACAGATTTCCCTACTGCGCGCCTGGATAGATCGGGGTGCTCAATGGCCTGACACAGAACCGGCCCAACGGGTGTCGGTGTCTCCTGCGGCGCGTTGGGTGACTGTCAGTGGGGATGAACGGAAATTCCGCGAGCATCATTGGATCAAGGACGGCTGGAGCCCGGGTGTTGAGGAATTTTTCCTTCAGGAAAATAAAACAGGCCGGATGCGCGTGACAGCCGAGGGCCGCATTTTCCCTTTGGATGAAGATTACAGGGTGTCGGTGCGCTATGACGTGGGCGAGTTGGGCTTTGTCCATGCGGGCTTTGAGCAGCACCGGAGATATTTCGATGATTCGGGCGGCTTTTTTGCGCCATTTGACGAGCCGCTGTTCAGTCTGGGACGCGATTTGCATCTCGATGTGGGACGCGCCTGGATCGACTTTGGACTGAGACGCCCGGATGCGCCTCAATTGACCGTGGGCTACGAGTATCGCTACCGGGAGGGGCTGCGGTCCACGCTTCAATGGGGGGAAGTGCGAACCACTTCCGCGCCGTTGCTTCCCGATATTTCGGGGCGACGCCATATTTTTCCGGCGGTCAAGGAGGTTGACGAAAAAGCTCACATCCTGAAGCTCGATGTGCGCCATGACGTTGTGGGCGTCGGCATTGAAGACAACTTTCGTGCGGAGTTTTATGACCTTAACACCCGGCGAGTGAATCCTCTGTCGCTGACCCAAGGCCAAACTGCGCCTTCGCGGTCCGTAATCGTGCAGGAGTCTCACAACGAATGGCGCGCGGTCAACACGCTGCGGTTGGAGAAGGAGCTTCGCGATTGGTGGATGGTTTCCGGAGGATATTTGTATTCAGCCGCCGATGCAGACGCGGCATTTCGCCAGAACACTGTCCACGTGACAGGTATTCCCATTCCGGGAGATTTCTGGAACAGCCAGTCGCTGGTCTTCTCGCAAGAGTCGCATCTGTTCAACGCCAACATGCGGCTTGGCCCGTGGGAAGGGTTTACCCTTTCGGCGGGTGTCCAAAGTGAGTGGCAACATCAGGAGGGCGTGGGGCGCGTCAGTTTGGACACCGGGAATCCCTCGACGTTTCTATTGATTCAACCCGCGACCATTGACGCCAACCTCGACCGCCACATCGTCAAGGAACGGGCCGCGCTGCGGTTCACGAAAATTCCCTACACTCAACTCTTCGCCGAGGCCGCCTTGGAGCAGGAGATCATCGGCCAGTTCGAAAATCAGGTGGGAGGCGGACATCACGATTTTCTGCGGGACACCGACGCGTCCAGCGATGTCCAGGATTACCGGGCGGGATTTTATTCCAGCCCGCTGTCGCGCGTCTCCTTGGGTGGCCATTATCGCAATCGCGCCAAGCGCACCGGCTATGACCATCGCGTGGATATTCTTGAAGGCTTGCCTGGCGAAGGTTTTCCGGCATTTATTCGAAGCCGACGGCTGGATGCCGAGGAGGTTGAGGCCCGTTTGACTTTGCGGCCGTTGAATTGGCTGAAAACCACGATCACCTATCAGATTGTGGCCACCGATATTGACACCGAGACCGATTCAGTGACCGGTGTGACACCGGGTGGCCGGTTGCTGGCTGGCAACCTCGACGCCAATGTGTATGGCTTGAACCTGGTTCTGACCCCTCTGAAGCGATGGTATTTTTCGGGCACGTTCAACTACTACGATTCGCGCGCGGTAACGGCGCAGAACGGCATCGCCTCCGTGGCGCCGTATCGGGGCGACATCTACAGTGTTCAGGGTGCGGCAAATTTTCTTTTGAATGAAAAGATCGACCTGAACGCCAATTATTCCTTTTCACATACTGATTATTCCCAGGACAATGCCTCGGCCGGATTGCCGGTGGGCATTCGTTATCGACAGCATACCGTTCAGGGGGGTGTCACACGGCGTTTCAAAAAGGTTTCCTCCCATCTTCAATACGCCTTTTACAATTACTCCGAACCCACGGCGCGCGGGTTCAACGATTACACCGCGCATGCGGTGTTTGCGACCATGACATTCCGGTGGAGGTGACGCGATGAACAGCCATCCTTTGCAGAAAATAAAAGCCGCCTTCGCCCTCTGGGTTGCAGGACTTTTTATTTTCCTGCCGGCATGTGGCCCGGCCAGGGCCGCGACCATCACCGTGTCGATGGTCAATTTTAATTTCGTTCCCGCGGATATCATCATTAACGTGGGCGACACGGTGGAGTGGATGGATACCCAGGGATTTCATGACACAGTCAGCGGCACCGAGGGTGTGCCCAGTGGCACATGGAACAGCAACAGCCAGTTTGGCCGGTTGATGCGCCCCGGAGAAAAGTTCTCCTTCACCTTCAACACGCCAGGCACCTTTCCGTATTACTGCACGCCGCATTGGGCATGCTGCTGGATGATTGGCACGGTGACGGTCGTTGCCCCGAACAGTCCGCCCACGGTGGCGATTACCAATCCGGCGAACAACGCGAATTTTGCCGCGCCAGCAAGTTTTATTTTCCAAGCGACCGCATCGGACAGCGACGGCACCGTGGCGCGGGTGGAGTTTTTCATCAACGGCGTCTTGCAGGCGACCGATGCCATTGCGCCGTATCAGGCTGCGGTCAACAACCTCAGCCTGGGGAACTATTCACTCGTCGCTGTGGCCGTGGACAACCTTGGGGCGCGCTCGACAAACTCGGTGAGCATTTCCGTGAATGGACAAGCGCCTCTCATTACAAGCGGCCCTGTTTCGCAGGTGGTCAATGAGGGCAGCGACGTGCTGTTTTCCGCTACCGCCTCGGGAACACAGCCGCTACAGATCCAGTGGTTTTTCAATCAAACGGAAATTGCCGGGGCCACAGGAAGCTCGCTGGTGCTGCAAAGTGTGTCCACGAATCAGGCCGGAAATTATTCCGTAGTGGTGAGCAACGCGTTCGGGAGTGATTCGGCGGTTGCCACCCTGACCGTGACCAATGCGCCGCAGGGCGAGGCGCCGGTGTTTTTGAAACATCCTCAATCCCAAACCGTGGAGGCGGGTAGCAATGTTCTCTTCACCACGAGTGTTTCCGGCTCTGCTCCCTTATTTTTCCAATGGTTTTTTAACGGAACCCCGCTGGGAACGGCCACCAATTCCTTTCTTTCCTTGCAGAATGCCACCGCCCCCCAGGCGGGAAATTACTTTCTTGTGGCCTCCAACGCGTTCGGTTCTGGCGCCAGCCAAACTGCGTTGCTGACAGTCATCGAACCACCCGCCTGCGCCTTTTCCCTTTCTGCCACAAGCGCCCTGTTTGCGGCCTCCGGTGGCACAGGTTCCGTGAGCGTGACGACTTCAAGCGGTTGTTCGTGGTCGGTCGTGAACACCAATTTCTGGATTTCACTGGTGACTCCTGCAACGGCCACGGGCACTGCGACTGTGGTGTTTAATCTGGTCGCCAATTCAGGCCCGGCTACGCGAACGGGAAACCTGTTGATTGCCGGGAAGCTTTTTGCAGTGGCGCAATCGGGCACGGCGATCCCGGCTAAAAACGATTTCAACCGCGACGGGTTCAGTGATTTGCTTTGGCAACACACCGACGGGCGAATCGCGCTGTGGCTAATGGACGGAGTTGCGCCGACCAATAAAATGCTCCTGCGCGGCGGCAGAAAAGTAGCCGCAGGCTGGCAGATTGTGGGCACCCATGATTTTGACGGGGACGGTTTTGAGGACATTCTCTGGCAGCACGAAGCAGGCAGAGTCGCCGTGTGGTTCATGCGAGGGGTGGAATTCATCCGGGGCGAGCCGATTGCCAATGCGCCGTTAATTGGTCCGGAGTGGCGGTTGAGTGTGACAGGCGATTTCAGCCGCGACAGCTCGGCGGATTTTTTGTTTCGTCATAGGGACGGGTTTCTCCTTCTTTGGTTCATGAAGGGAAAAGTGTTCCAAAGCCAGTCGCTCCTGTTTGGCGGTGATCCCGTGCCGCCCGAATGGCATATCGGCGGCGCCAGCGACATCAATGGCGATCGGCAGTTGGATTTGTTTTGGCGTCTCCCTGCCACCGGCGACATGGTGGTGTGGCAGATGGCCGGGCAGGAACCTTCCGGCAGCTTGCTGCTAACCGGTTTGCCCAAGCCCAAGACTGCATGGCGTATGGTGGGTTTTGGCGATTTCAACCGCGATAACCGAGCGGACATCTTATGGCGAAATGTGGACGATGGCCGCGCCGCAGTCTGGTTTATGAACGGAACAAACCGGCTCAGTGCCAGCATGATCAACGGGGGCAAGCCGGTGTCTTTGGGGTGGAGGCTGGTCGCTCCGCGGTGACGCGTGGCTGACCGGTTTTGACGATTCTCTCAGTAACGAATCACGCTGTAAAAACCGGCGTCAATGGAACGGTTGACATAAACCGTGACATTGGAGTTGTTGCCTGCAAAAGCGGTCTGAGTTGGAGAGCCGCCCGGTGTGGTCGTGAAGGGAACCTGCGTCCAAGCATCGTTGAAAGTCGCGCGGTATCGCACCTCATAACTGACGCCGGACACCGTGGGAAACGTCAGCCGCACCTGGCTGCCGGAGGTTATCTGAAAGTCGCTGACACGATAACCGAGGTTGGGAATCTGGATGTTGAGGAATTTCACCCCATCGAACGTGTTGTTGTAGCGTTCCAGCGGCAGGAGTGCCGGCCCCTGAATGACTGTCCCGTCAGCGCTGTATCGCGAGCCGTGGCACGGGCAGTTGAGGCTGGTGCCGTTGAAGGTGTTCACGGTGCAACCTGCGTGGGTACATTTGGAGGTCACCGCATGGAACAGGGACGCGGACACCCGTGTGATGATGATCTGCGGAAAACTGGTGGGCATGCCCGTGACTTTGACCCGGACCGAGCCATTGACACTCTGGAGCGGGGTGAAAGGCGACACGGTGATGTCGGCGCGGAATACGCCGGCCTCCTGCGCCTGCATTTCGGCCAGGAACAGATCGCCGCCGGGGTCACACAGGCCGGTGCCAATGCTGGTCAACACAAAGGTTTTGATGAATTGCCGCCGTTGGATGGAACCGTCAGGTTTCATGGGATGATATTGGAGTTTAAGAGGGCGGAACCAAGAAATTATTCCCTCACGAAGTTTTTTATATGACTTAAGTCATCGGCTCAATCTCAGCAGCGTTGCCATTTCCTAAAAAGACTCCAATCTTCCGCGCATGACGACGCTCATCATCGCCACGCGTAATGCGCACAAGGTGGACGAAATCCGCGCCATTCTCGGGGACGGTTTCCGCTGTCGCTCGCTCGGCGAGTTTTCGGGTGCGCCCGCTGGGGTTGAGGACGGCGAGACCTTCGAGGACAATGCGGCGAAAAAGGCGCTCACCCCTGCCCGGTGGCTGGCGGAACACGTCGCGACTGATCAGAAAATAAAAGCATTCTTTGCCGGGCCGGTGTTCGTGCTTGCCGACGATTCCGGGCTGGAGGTGGACGCGCTCGGCGGCGCGCCGGGCGTCCATTCGGCTCGGTTCGCCGCGCTGGATGACGCTCTGGCCCCGGCCCACGCCAATTCTTCCGACCAGGCCAACAACGCAAAGCTGCTTCGCCTGCTTCAGAATGTCGCCGGAGGGAATCGCGCGGCGCGTTTCAAGTGCGTGATGGCCCTGGTGCCGGTGGATTCTTTGGGGACCGTTGGAACTCCCCGTTTTTTTCAGGGAACCTGTGAAGGGAAAATTGCCATTGAGCCCAGCGGCAGGGGCGGTTTCGGTTATGACCCGCTGTTTGTTCCCGATGGCTTCCGCGAATCGTTTGCCGAATTGGGGGAGGAAATTAAAAACCGTTTAAGCCATCGCGCCCGCGCCTTGGAGAAACTGGCCTCTGCCTTGGATTAATGCCACATAAATGCTCCAGCTTTGCTGGAGGACTCGCAAAGTTTGACAGTTCCGGGATTGTTGGAGACGGATGCGGGACCGCTCGCCCTCATCTGAGAGGAGGCGCGTTTTGGTTCGAAAAATCCCTGAAGCTTCTTCGATTCTCTTCCCACTCGTTCCTCGCGGGGAGAGGAAGAAAGTTCAGGCCCTTGAGGCTTTGAGCCGCTCCAGCTCTGAAGTTGCTTTCATTATCAGCCTTAAAAATTCCGGTGCTTCAAATAGTCAGCCCGAAGCTTGAGGGTCCCTCATTCATTTCACGAAACCGGGCGACTGCCAGACGATCCTGCCGCCGACCATGGTGAGGAGGACTTTGGTTTCCCGAAGGTCGTTGATGGGGCAGGTGAGGGGATTACGGTCCGCGATAATGAGGTCGGCCAGTTTTCCCGGTTCCAGCGAGCCTTTTTTATTTTCCTCAAAATGCAGATGGGCGTTGTTGAGCGTGTAGAAGCGGAGGGCCTGTTCGCGGCTTAATTTTTCCGAGGGGTTCAGCGCGCCGGCGCGCTCGGTCTGGCGCGTGAGTGTAATCCACATGCCGAGCCAGGGGTTCCACGGATTGGTGCTGTGGATGGAATCGGTCTGCACCATGTGATCGCTGCCGCCGCCGATGACCAACCCGTGCCGCATCCAGGATTGAAGCGGCTGAAACTGCGCCATGCGGCGTTCTCCGAGAACCTTGAGGAGTGTTGCTCCATCCTTGTAGAGCCATGCGGGCTGAATGTCCGCGCCGACACCCAGCCGCGCGCAACGGGCGAAGGTGTCCGCAAAGGCAAAGTTGGCGTGCGTGATGAGGAATCGCCGTTCGCGGATGTCCAGCTTGCGGCTTATTTCCTCATAACAATCCAGCAGGACGTCCACAGAGGCTTCGCCAGTGCAATGGGCGGTCAGTTGCCAGCCGCGCCGGGCGGCCTCGAGGTAAAGAGGATTGAGCACCTCGGGCTTGAAGTTGAGCAGGCCGCGATAGTTTGGATCGGTGATCTGGTAAATGTCGGTGACGCCCCAGGGCTCGCGCATGTAGGCGGTGCCGATCAACATGCCGCCGTCGAGTTGCACTTTGAACGGCCCGATGCGCACCCAGTCATCGCCGGCGCCGGTCGGGCCATAAGCGCCCTTGCCGTCGGGGCCGCGGGTTAATTGCTCAAGGCGGTGAAGGCCATCCTCGATGGTGGCGACCGGATCGAGCAGCCGGGTGCAATTGACGCGAACGGTCAATTCGCCGCGCCGGGCCATATCGCGAAACAGGTCAATGGCCTCGAAGTCGGTGCGGCGTTCGCCAATGCTGGTGATGCCCTGCTGGTTGTACAGGGCGTGAAGCTGCTTGACGGCCGCGCGCTGCACCTCTGCGGAAGGCTTGTAGGCGGACACGCTGGTTTTGAGCAAATGCGCCGCATTGCGAAGAAGGCCGGTCGGCTCGCCACTTTTGGAGTCCTTGACGATCTGGCCGGGCAGGGGATCAGGGGTGTCGCGCGTGATGCCGGAAAGTTCCAGCGCCTTGGAATTGACCACGGATACGGGGCCGGAATTCCAGTGAACCGGATGGCGCGGCGCGGCAAGGTCCAGTTCGGCTTTGGTCGGCAGGCGTTGCTCCGTTAAACGGCTGGCGTAAACGCGCTCCAGCAAAATCCAGCTTCCATCGGGCTTTTTGGATGCCTTGGCGCGAATCCAGTCCTGTGCCTCGGCGATGGAATGGATCCGAGGCGCCCCGCTGTTTAATTCACTGGCGGCCGCGCGATAGGAATGCACATGGCTGTCGTAAAGCCCCGGCAACCCCGCGCGTCCGCGTGCGTTGATTGTTTTGGTGTCCGGACCAGCCAGTCGCGCGATTTCCCGGTTGCCACCGACGGCGAGGATTGTGTTGCCGGAAATCGCGATGGCTTTTGCGGTAGGCCGGTTGGAATTGATCGTGACGATGTTGGCGTTTCGGATGATGAGGTCAGGCGCGGCGGACGTTGGATTTTCCCAAACGGCGCACAGCATCCACGCAAAAAGCATTAACCGGAGTGGCATAACTTGGTCGTTGAAGTGGCGAATTTACCCGGCGACGCAAAGCATTCCAATAATACTCATTCAAAGCAGGGCCCGATGCATGAGTTTCCTGTAACACTTCAAGGCGGCTGGTTTTCAGAAATTTGCCTGTCCGCCATGGCTTTTGGCAAAAGGTGCCATGCCATGCTGAACAACATGGTCCCAATCACAAACATCGCCATGAAACACACGATGAACCGCCCCGTGAAGGAAACGAATTCCGAGAACACATGCATGGGAGCGACATTCTGCCAAAGGCTGATCGTCAGCGCTGTAAGGGTAACCATGGCCCAACCCTTTAATTTATTTGAAGCCGAGAGGCGATAGCGTTCATTCACCGGATGGAGCGGGGCGGATTTCACCCACAACGCAAGCCATCCCAAGACGATGGCCATGCCGGCCACCGTGCTGAAGTGTTGGAGAACTTTAAATAACTTCAGTGGGCCGAACCGGGTGTCGATCACTGTGGATTGGAGAATGGGCAGATGCCTTGCGCCCAAACCATGCTGATGCGTGAATGAATCCCACAACAGGTGAGTAAATGCCCCAAGGCAAATCGAGAAGCAGATGAGCGCAAATCTTCGAGGTTGTCTGAAAGGAAACGGATTCATCCATGGGGCCAGCCGTTGCTGAAGGTTGCCGGGTAACAGGGCGTAAAGCGGTTCACGGAGGATGCGATGAAAAATCCACAGTGAAAAAAGCCCCACCGGCAGGCTGAACCAAAGAATCCCGCTCCAGGAATGGCCGAAGTGGTTGCCCGGTTTGAGCGTGAAAATCTTGGCGAAGTCCGGCGCCAGGCTGCCGACGATCAATGCCGACAGGGGCAACCCAAGCCGGGCAAGGGGAATAATGGCCGCGGGATGTGCAGGCGTGAATGGCATGTTCAGGGCATCACTTTACCCCAACCGATGGCAAAATAAACCCCCGCCTGCCTTGGTTTTTTTTAACGTCAGGCAGGCGCTTCATGCCTGCTGTTCCGCCGTATTCAAACACCCGCGGTCGAGCTTTACTTGTTACGAAGCGCCAGGAACCCAACCACCATGCCCAGGCCAAGGGCCAAAGCCATGGCCGCATAAGGATGGGTGCGAATGGTGGCGTCGGTGGTTTTCATGCAGGTGCCAATGCCATCGCGGGCAGCATTGTAGGCTGTGGAGCCCGCGGACATGATCCTGTCCGACAAGTCATCCGCCGTGTCCTTGAACGCCCAACGGGCATCCCGGGCCAGCACGCGTACGTCGCGCGCAAGACGTTTGCTGCGATTTTCCATAATAATTATCACTCCTTTCCAATTTTATTTTACCAAAACTTCAGGCGCTTGTCATGTTCGGGACCGGGTTTGCCGGGCGCACCCAGCATCTCCATTGTGTTAAAAATGTCTTCGCGACGAAACGGAATGAACACGGTCCGACATTGGCAAGGCTTACTGGTCAGGCAGCATCGCAACGGGCAAGAAACCCGAGCGCCTTGACGGAGGAAAACCGGAGGACATAAAAGGAACGAATTCACAAAGAAATCGAGTGGAAGGATGCAGGACACGGGTGCTCTTGGTTTCGCCTTTCAGGTCGAATGAGGAAAAAGGTTCGTTTTACCGCACGCCCTCTTGCTTGATTCATTTAATAAGGGCCCCTTTTTCTAT
>CALJZV010000278.1 GCA_937983475.1 uncultured Verrucomicrobiales bacterium | reverse complement strand
CTGTGAGACTAGCTCTGCTTTCCATCCGCACGGCGACGCAGATATGAATCGGACACTGTTTCACATGGCCCAGCCGTGGGCAAGGCGTGATGCGGTGGTGGACGGACAGGGCAACTTTGGCTCGATTGAAGGCGATCCTCCCGCTGCCATGCGTTACACCGAGGCGCGGATGACGCATTTGGGCGCAGTGCTAATGGAGGACATGGACAAGGACACTGTGGACTTTGTCCCTAATTATGACGAGCGGTTGACCGAGCCCACAGTTTTTCCTGCGGCTTTTCCGAATCTTCTTGTCAACGGCGGCACTGGTATTGCCGTCGGCATGGCTACCAATATGCCGCCGCACAATCTGGGCGAAATCATTGATGGTATCTGCGCCCAGATTGACAATCCCGAGATCACTATTCCGCAGTTGATGAAATTCATCAAAGGACCGGATTTCCCCACTGGCGCGATGGTTTGCGGACTGGAAGGCATCAAACAATACTTCACCACGGGCCGGGGCAGTTTCAAGGTTCGCGGCAAAGTGGGTGTTGAGGAATTAAAAGGTGGCCGCGAGCAACTGGTCATCACTGAAATTCCATTCAACGTCAACCGGGCGACCTTGGAGGAGCGCATTGCCGATCTGGTCAATGAAAAGGTGCTCGAAGGCATTTCCGCGATGCGCAACGAGTCAGACGAAAACACCCGGCTCGTTCTCGAACTCAAGCGCGATGCGATTCCCAAGGTCGTCATCAACAACCTTTACAAACACACTGCGCTGGAGTCCTCGTTTGCGGCAAACATGCTTTCCATTGATCATGGCCGCCCAAAGACGCTCAACCTCAAGGAACTGATCCATTGTTACATCGAGCATCGCCGGGAAGTGGTCATTCGCCGGACGCGCTACGAATTGAAGAAGGCCGAAGACCGCGCTGAAATTCTCGAAGGATATCTCATTGCGTTGGCCAACCTGGATGAGTTCATTCACATCATTCGCAGCTCCAAAACGCGTGATGAAGCCAAGATCAAGCTGCTTGCCTATGAATTTGCCCGGATTCAGGTCGAAGGGTTTGGTATTCGCATCCGCAGCGAAGCGCGCCTGAACAACGGCCGTTATTCTCTAAGCGAAGCACAGGTCAACGCCATTTTGGACCTACGTTTGTATCAATTGACCGGCCTTGAAATTGATAAAATTGACAATGAATACAAGGAGTTGCTGAAGAAAATCGAAGACCTTCTGGACATTCTGGCCAAAGAAGCCCGCGTTCTGGCCATCATCAAGGAGGAACTGCTGGCCATCAAGGAAAAGCATGCCACTCCCCGCCGTACCGACCTGGTGCCCGACGAGGGCGAAATCGCTATCGAGGATCTCATCGCCAATGAGGGTGTCATTATCACGCTGACCCACAACGGCCTCATCAAGCGCACCAATGTCAGCTCTTATCGTGCCCAGAGGCGCGGAGGCAAGGGCGTCATCGGCATGACAACCCGGGAGAGTTCGCCTGTCGAAGGCGAGGCAGCGGACTTCATCGAGCACCTGTTTACTGCCAGCACCCATGACTATCTCATGTTTTTCACCAACACGGGACGCGTCTATGTGGAGCGAGTTCATGAAATTCCCGACATGGGACGGGCCGCCAAGGGCCGGAGCATTGCGAACATTCTGGAGCTGAAATCCGACGAGAAAATTGCCGCGCTCAAACGCATTGTCGCCAAATACGGCCAGAACAAGGAGGACATCACCTGGCAGCAGGAAGGGTATCTTTTCTTCAGCACTGAAAACGGCACGGTGAAGAAAACCGCGCTGGGGGACTTCGCCAATGTTCGCAAAGGTGGCATCATCGCCATCAACATCGATGAGAACGACCGTCTGATTGATGTGAAACTCACCTCCGGCCAGGATGAGGTTGTGCTGATTACCCGCGAGGGTATGAGTATTCGATTTTCAGAAGATGATGTTCGCGCCATGGGGCGGCCCGCTGCCGGGGTGCGGGGCATAAACCTTGGAAAAACGGATGCCGTGGTCGCGCTCGCCGTGGTCATGGCCGATGCAACGCTTCTGGTGGCTGGAGAAAATGGCATCGGCAAGAGAACGGACTTCGGCGAATACCGCATCCAATCCCGCGGCGGCAAGGGCATCATCACCATGAAAACCACCGATAAAACCGGCGGAGTTGTAGGCGCCCTGACCGTGCGAGAGACGGACGAATTGATGCTGATTACTGTGGGTGGGCAAATGGTGCGCACGTTCGTCAAGGACATTCGCGAGGCGGGACGCAACACGATGGGTGTCAAACTTATTGACCTCGCCGAGGGAGACAAGCTTCAAGCCATTGCTCCGGTCGTCAGCGAAGAAGATGATGAAGCGGAGGAATCCGAAGGGCAGGAATAGGGTTCTGTTTTCATTGCCAGGCATAAAAATCTGGCGAATTTGGTGAGCCATTGAGTCTTGGATCGTTTCTGGTGTGTCGGGTCGCTGATTGATCTGCGAGTGGCCTATGGAAAACTCGTTCGATGTTGTCGTTATAGGCGGGGCGCTTTCCGGAGCCTCCACGGCCTTCATGCTGCTTGAGGAGAATCCCTTCCTCAAAGTGCTCATTGTTGAAAAATCCTCCGCCTTTTCCCGGCGGGTGGGCGAGGCCACTGTCGAAATCAGCAGTTACTTCCTGATGCGGCGACTCGGACTGACCGGCTACCTTGGGGAGAATCATCTGGTGAAAAATGGGCTTCGCTTCTGGTTTTACAATGACAAGACCGAAAATCTATCGCATTGCAGTGAAATTGGTGCGAAATATCTCGTCCGGGTGCCCGCCTATCAGGTGGACCGAGCAAAGCTGGACGAGGAAGTTCTACAGAGGGCTGTCCAAGCCGGCGCTTCTCTGTGGAGGCCGGCTAATGTTCAGAAAATCGAACTCAACCCCGGCGGTTTTCAAAGGATCGTGATCAAGCAGGGCGAAAAGGCCCGAGAAATTTCTGCCCGCTGGGTCGTGGACGCCTCCGGCATGGCTGCCGTTTTGGCCCGTCAAAATGGGTGGTGGAAACCAAACGAGGACCATCCGACGACAGCGGTTTGGTCCCGGTGGAAAAACGTCGGAGACTTTGACGCGCCGGCTTTGGCGCGAAAGTATCCGGGTTGGGCCGATGGTTTTTTTGGAATTCGGAACACCGCCACCAATCACCTGATGGGACCCGGTTGGTGGGCTTGGTGGATTCCGCTTAAAGGAGGAGACGTCAGCATCGGTGTTACATTTGACCAGCGGCTTGTAAGTTTTCCAAAAGACGATTCCCTGGGGCCCCGATTAAAGCAGTTCCTGCTTCAGCATCCGGTGGCCCGCGAATTGATGGCGGATGCCTCCCCGGTAGAGGGCGACGTGCATTGGCGCAAAAACCTTCCCTATCACACGACGACCCATGCCGGCGACGGATTCGTCCTGGTGGGCGACGCGGCCGGATTCATCGATCCGTTTTACAGCCCAGGAATGGACTGGATTGCCTTCACAACATCTCGGGCCGTCAAACTAATCCTTTCCCAGCAACGCGGAGAAGCGATTGAGCCTCTGCTACAGCGCCACAACACTGATTTTTCGCGAAGCTATCACCGGTGGTTTGATGCCATTTACCGCGATAAATATGAGTATTTCGGGGAGTACGACTTGGTTCGTGTCGGGTTCCTTCTGGACTTGGGGTTTTATTATCTTGGAGTCGCTTCGCAACCCTTTCGAAGGGGTAGAGTGGGTCTTGAAGAGCCTCTGTTTTCCACGGCACCATCCGTGCCGTTTTATCATTTGATTCGGTTTTACAATCGCCGTCTTGCAGCCATCGGGCGGACTCGGCGTAATTTGGAAAGTACGGGACAAAGCAACGACCGCCGCCGGTTTCTTTTCAGTGGCTTTACGTTCTCGCCCTTGAGCGGTCGTCATATTATTTATGGCCTGTTGGACTGGTTTCGCATTGAAGTCACAGAGGGTTGGCGCACGTGGCTTTCTGATTCTCCGGGGAAACGACCGACTGAAGTTCAAAAAGTGATGGGTAAGGATTGAAGGTTACCGGATGAACCTTAAAAAGAGACAACTGTTGATTGTGGGCGTGATGGGTTTGTTGGCTGTAATTCTGTATCGGTTTATGCCGTCGCGGACTTATGTGAACCTGCCTCCTTCGGCATCGGGCGACTGGGTGGCCTTTGGCGACAGCTTGACCTCAGGTTTTGGAGCGACGGAAGGAAACGACTATCCCTCGGTGCTCTCCCGGAGACTTGGCATTCCCATTCGCAATTATGGTGTAACTGGGGAAACCACCCGGGATGCCTTGAGACGGGTGGAACAGATTGCATCCCTCAACCCGCAGGTTGTGCTGCTGTGCTTTGGAGGAAATGACAGTTTGCGCTCATATCCTCCGGAGGAAACTTATCAGAATCTTTCCCAAATCATTGATGAACTTCACGCGGCAGGAAGCTTTGTTGTCCTGATTGGGGTGCGCAGTGCCTCAGTCTTTGACAAAAATGAAAGCTTATTCAAACGGTTGGCAAAGGAGAAGAGGGTCTTTTTGGTGGGCAACATTCTAAAGGACGTCGCCGGGCATTCCTCCCGCATGTCCGATTACATTCATCCCAACGATGCGGGCTACGCATTCATTGCAGAGCGCCTTGAATACATGCTCCGTCCGCTTCTTCCGGAATTGCGGCATTAATTTTTGTATATTTTTCGCCTCCAGCCATTTGACCGGCATAAGAAATGCCCTTAACTTAAAATAGAAGAAAAGCTGATGAACTGTTGGCAATTTCGACCGGCGACGGTCAGCTTCAGAGATGGTTCAGAGGCATTAGGATGCTTCCCGTCGTCGGTCAACCTTTACGACGAATATGAACGCACAAGCACGCATCCTCAGAGCTCATCCACTGCTCTCTCTGCTTTCCCGTGCGGCGTTTAATGGGCTGATTTCCCACTCCACAATTTCAGAACACCCCAAGGGCACGATCGTTATCCGCGAAGGCGACTCCGCTGACGGCTTATATTTGTTGTTAAGCGGGCGTTGCGAAACATTTCGCACGCTTCCTGGAGGGCAGGAAAAACTCATGGGGATTTTGGTTCCGGGCGACACGTTTGGAGACCGCGATTTGTTGTTCAAGCGAAATTACAGGACCAGTGTCCGCGTGATTACCCACTGCGTGTTGCTGCGGTTGGATGCGATTGAGATTCGCAAACTGCTTTTGGAAAAAATCAAGCTGAACAACGAGTTAACCCCCTCGTCGCCTTTTTTGATTCAGCGCGACATTGGCGACCGGCCTTCGCAGACCCAGTTGGGCCGTATTGTGACAATCGCCTCGCTTTCCCGGGGCATTCCGGACGAGTTGATTGTTGAAAACCTCGCGGAGCGCCTCAAGTCCGTCACCGGGGAGTCTGTGCTTCTGGTTCAATTGGGTGGTGATGAGAGCAAGCTGCCTTTGCGGGATTGGGCTCAGATTCAATTGGCCTTGAGCAGCGAATTTTATTTTGCTTCGCATTTGCCCCGGTGCGATGGCGGGTTCAATCGACTCAGCCTATGCGTCACCGGCGATGATGGCGAACCGCATTGCATCGCTCCTCTGCTCAGCCAAATGGGGCGGCACTTCCGCTATGTGTTGCTGCACATCGATGAAACCTCGGTGCCTGCTCCGCCTCTGCTGCAATGCATCATTCAGTCCGACGTGACCTATCTTTTGCTGCAACAGAATAGCGATGAATTGTATCGGTTCGATGTCTTGGGGCGAGAGGCCAGATTGCAGTCAAAGACCGATCGCATCGATATTCGTCCCATTGTCTATGTGCCCGATGGGCGGCACTCGCATGAGTTTTACGACGCCATTGTGGGTATCGGCACCGCCAATCAATCTTCGGGAAGTGGTTTGATCGGGAATTCAATTGTTCGTGAAGTGCATTATCTGGACGAAAAAAACGGCACATTCAACGCTGACATCCGAAGGTTGGCCCGGGAAATCGGTCGTTGCCGGATTGGCTTGGCGCTGTCCTCCGGGGCCGCGCGAGGGCTGGCCCATATCGGAGTCATCCAGGTCCTTGAGGAAAACGGCATTGAAGTTGACGTGATAGCGGGTTGCAGCATGGGCGCCTATGTCGCAGCAGTGTGGGCCTTCGGCTGCGATGGAAAACACATGGAAAAACTAGCCAGGCAGGTTGAGGGCCGATGGGGACTTTGGCAGTTGCTGGATTTTGCTTTTCCTCCCAGGAGAGGCTTTGTCCAGGGGCGCGTGATAAAGAACATGCTCAAGCAAACCATCGGTGATGCTCATTTTTGCGACTTGGTCCGTCCCTTGCGAATCATCGCGACTCATTTGGACTCCCTGGAACGGGTGGTGTTTTCCACCGGCCAAGTGGCAGACGCGGTTCACGCCAGTAGCGCTATTCCTGGTGTTTGCGTTCCCGTCACCCTCGGGGGCGAGACTTACATTGACGGTGGCATCGTGGATCCGCTTCCGGTCGATGTTCTGGCTGACATGGGTGTCGAGCACATCATTGCTGTCAATACCATCGCGCCGACTGAGCAACGCCGCTACTGGCTTCAGATGGAACGGCAGGAAATTCAAAAAGCTGAACGGCGTTGGAGCCTGTGGAAGTTTCTGGGGCAGCACCTGAATTATTTCCACAGGGGCAACGTGCTGGATGTCATCACGCGGGGCGTGCACGGTGCACAGATTCGCGCGGCCGAGGAGGCATGCCAATTTGCCGATGTGGTTCTGCGCCCGATCATCTATGACGCCCATGCCCATGAATTTTCCAATCCCGGTAAATACATCGCCCTAGGCCGGTCGGTGACGGAGGAGCGCATCGAAGAAATCAAGGCTTTGGTTCACGAGAAGGTATCCCATGAACAGAATGGCACTAATAACAAAGTGGCAGCAGCAGCCTGAAGCGGCCGTCAGATCTATGCAGGCCAGGCGGCTCAGGGGCTACTTGCGCCATGCTGTGTTGCCGTTCTCGGCCTATTACCGGCGGCTTTTCAATGAACACGGGCTGGAGGCTGGAGACATCAGAACGGTGGAAGACCTGCAAAAGCTTCCATTTACTTCCAAGGCAGATCTGCTTAACACGCCTGACAGTCCCCAGAAATCTAGGGAATTTGTCCTGATTCCAGATCCAGATGTGCTGGCGCGCCGGCCTTCGACAATTCTTCGTGCCATGATCCATGGGCGCAAAGGCGTTGAAAAAAGCTTTGAAGACGAATTCCGGCCCATTTTCATGACCAGCACCACGGGGCGATCCGCTGACCCGGTTCCGTTTCTTTTTACTCAACACGATCTGTTTTATTTGTCCGAAACCGGCAGGCGCGTCTTTGAAGTCTGCGGCTGTCAGCCTGAGTTTCGTCTCGTCAACATGTTCCCCTATGCGCCGCACCTGGCCTTCTGGCTGGCCCATTACGGCGGCACCGCGTTTGGCGTGTTTGTCGCCAGCACCGGCGGAGGCAAAGTCATGGGCACCGACGGCAACCTGCGGCTGATTAAAAAGATCAATCCCGATGTGCTCATCGGCATGCCGACCTTTGTGTATCACGTCCTGCACCAGGCCGAGTTGGAGGGGGTTCGTTGTGAAAAACTCCGGAGAATTGTTCTGGGAGGCGAAAAAGTCCCGGCCGGAATGCGGCGCAAATTGATAGGCATGGCCAAGGAATTGGGCGCAGCACAAGTGGACGTGGTGGCGACTTACGGATTCACCGAAGCCAAAACCGCTTGGGCTGAATGTCCTTGTCCTGGTAACGCAACGCCCTCCGGCTATCATCTCTATCCGGATCTGGGGATTTTCGAAGTGATTGATCCGGACACCGGACAGGTTGTTCCCACTGGCCAGCCAGGCGAGTTGGTTTACACCCCGCTCGACGCCCGGGGCAGCGTCGTGCTTCGTTACCGGACCGGGGACTACATTGAGGGCGGAATGGTTTATGATCCTTGCCCGCACTGCGGACGAACCCTTCCTCGGCTGGTCGGATCCATTTCTCGTCGCTCAGAAATCAGGGAGATGCGCCTCGACAAAATTCGCGGCACCTTGGTGGACTTCAACCAACTGGAGCATGTTTTGGACGACGCCGAGCATATTGGGGCATGGCAACTGGAGCTGCGAAAACAACATGACGACCCTTTGGAACTGGACGAGTTGGTGCTCCATGTTCAAAAGCGCGACAGCGTTGCCGACGACAAATTGATCAAGGAAATCAACAACAGATTTCGTGCACAGACGGAAATTCACCCCAATCGGATCGTGTTTCACAATAGTGAGGAGATGGCGGAACTGCACGGCGTTGGCAGCGAATTAAAAGAGAGAAAAATCGTGGACCACCGTCCTGAAAACGGGCGTACATTGTTGAAAAACCAATCCAAGGAGGTCGGGAGATGAAACGCCGTATGGTGATCGTGGATGGTGTGCGCACCCCGTTTTGCAAAATGGGAACCGGACTGGCGAAACTGGGCGCGGACGAACTGGGCCGCATTGCAGTCAATGCGCTGCTCACCAGAACGGGGCTGCGTCCTGAACTGGTGGACGAGGTTGTTTTTGGATGCGTCTCTCAACCTCCGGATGCCGCAAACGTGGCCCGCGTTGTCGCGCTGCGCAGCGGTATTCCGCAGCACGTACCGGCCGTCACGGTTCACCGCAACTGCGCCTCGGGCATTGAGGCGGTGACTCAGGCTTATGAAAAAATGACGGCTGGCCACGGCTCTGTTTTCATCGTCGGCGGCACCGAAAGCATGTCGCAGGTTCCCTTGTTATTTTCCCCGGTGGCGGCGGAGAAATTCGCTCACTTGTCTCGGTCGAAATCGTTTGGGCAAAGAGTTCGCGCCTTTATGCGATTCCGCCCTGCGGACTTTTCGCCACGCATCTGGCTCAAGCTGGGGCTGACAGACCCTGTGTGCGATTTGAACATGGGAGACAACGCGGACATTCTGGCCCGAGAATGGG
>CALJZV010000277.1 GCA_937983475.1 uncultured Verrucomicrobiales bacterium | reverse complement strand
AGAAAATCCGCCTCAAATGCTCCTGCAGTTGTTTCAATAGCCTATCCATCTGTGCGTTGCTTCAACGCATTGACTGCGGCATCGAATACAATCTTGCCGCCCAAATGCCGGATTTTTACCTCCATCACTTTACAAACGCCAAGGTAGTCCACGATGCCCTCCTCGGGCACCAGCACCGCAGCCACACCGCCCACATGGGGCTCGATTTCCCGCATTTGGTTTGAATTTAAAAGGCGCAATCCCCTCAGGCCGTTTTGCTGTCCCCGCTCCAGCAAGTTATGCAACCGGGGCAATTCGGCCTCATGCACTGCCACGACCAACTTGCCGCAAATTTCATGCCGGATGCCGTGCTCCCGGCAGAAGGCCGCCATCTCCCGAATGCCCTCAACGGCCAAACGAGCCTTTAGCGACCCTGGCTTGTAATATAGTCCCGCGTGCAGCACTCCGCTGTTGCGCCCAGTCTGGTGCCGTCCCAATGAAAACTCCTTCTCCAGCACCGTGACATGGGCCTGGGGAAACCGGCAGCACAGTTTGTATGCAGTTGCGAGCCCAATGATGCCACCCCCAATCAGGATGAAACGTCGCGTTTTCAAAACAGTAAATAAGAAGTCTGGTTTCTGCGTATCTCACCGTCAAGTCGCGTCAACTTAGCGGTTGGCTTAAATGGAAATCCACCTATCTTTAGCAAAAATTAAATCAACCGATGGATTCCTCTCTCTCTAAAAAATCACGGGGCAATGGATTGTTACTTTTGATCATCGTTTTAGCAACCGTGCTGGGTTTTATTTTTTCTCAGAGCTTCAATGCCAATCTTGTGCTTTTTTCAAACGACGGGCCATTGGGCGCAATGAAATCGGAGGCAAATAAAATGCCGCATCCGCTATTTGGGAATTGGCAGGATTTGAACTGGGTCGGCAATGAAATACCCAGCCCTTCACCAAACTTTTCCACTTTGTTGCTTGCCGCGACCTCACCGGAAACCTACTTAAAAATTCACGCACCAGCCTCATTGTTGCTCTTAGGCTTAAGCGCATGGCTGTTTTTGCGACAACTGGGTTTCCCTGGACTTGTTTGCGCGATGGCTGGCTTGGCGGCAGCGTTGAATGGCAACATGGTTTCAAACGCAGGCTGGGGGCAGATTTCCCGTCCACTGTCACTGGCGACAACATTTCTGGCACTGGCCGCAATTCATAGTGCATTTACCGGACGCCTGACCTGGATCAAACTCACGCTCGCAGGTCTGGCAGTAGGTCTGGGCGTTTCCGAGGGTTTTGACGTGGGGGTACTCTACAGTTTCGTCGTATCCGCCTACGTGGTGTTTCTTGCCCTGCGCTCGGATGGCTCCTTGGGGGAAAAGTCTGCCAACGCCGCAGGCCGCGTGGCTCTCATCGCTGTGTTTGCCGGTCTGATTGCCGCCCAAACGATGACAACCCTGCTAGGCACCCAGTTGAAAGGGGCGGTGGGAGGCGAACAATCACAGATGACCAGGGAGGAAAAGTGGGTGTTCCTGACGCAGTGGAGCACGCCCAAGCTGGAAACGCTGGGTGTAATCATCCCAGGTCTCTTTGGATATGCGAGCACAACGCCGGGTGAAAAAAATTACTGGGGCAAAGTCGGGCAGACTCCGGGGGCGCCTCAGTCGCGGTTCAACGGCTCGGGCGAATACGCCGGCGTACTGGTCGCCCTGCTGGCGGTATTTGCCATCGCTCAATCTTTTCGCCGGAACAAGCCCATTTTTAGTTCGATGGAACGTGCTCTGGTTTGGTTTTGGTCTGCGACAGCCCTAATCTCGCTGCTTTTGGCCTTCGGGCGGCATGCGCCTTTTTACCAATTAATCCATCAGCTCCCATTTTTTTCCTCAATGCGAAATCCAATGAAGTTCATGCACATTTTTCATCTGGCATGGATCATCTTGTTTGGTTTCGGTCTCTGCGCCCTCTATCGGGAATACTTGGAAAAAATTACAGCCCACGCGTGTGGCTTTAAGGAACAATTCAAAAAATGGTGGAGCAAGGCCGGGGCATTTGAAAAAAAGTGGATATGGTGTTCGATTGGCGCGGTGGTAATGAGCCTCATCGCCTGGCTGATTTACTCCAGCATGAAGCCAGCGCTGGTCGCGCACCTGGAGTCCGTCGGCATGCGCGGCGACATTCCACAAATAGCGGCCTTCAGCATCCGTGCGGTTGGATATTTTGTTTTATTTCTGCTGCTCTCGGTTGCGACAGTGATAGCAATGATGAGCGGTTGGTTCAGCGGCACGCGAGTCAAATGGGCGGGGATGATCTTTTGCGTGCTGCTTGTGGCAGATCTGGGGCGTGCCGCCCAACCTTGGATTATCTATTGGAACGCCAAGCATAAATACGCATCCAATCCCGTGATTGAAATCATGCGCGACAATCCCCACTTGCGTCGCGTCGCCCTGATTCCAGTGCCTGTGCCCCAAATGAGCACGTTGCAGTCCCTTTACGGTATCGAATGGCTTCAACAGTTGTTTCAATATTACAACATTCAGTCCTTAGACGTGATTCAGGAGCCCCGCCCGCCAGCGGACACGGTTGCGTTTAAAAAAGCTCTGGGGGGCAACATTTCGACACTGGTGCGTTACTGGGAATTAACAAACACCCGATTCCTCTTGGGCTTATCGGGCGATTTTATCGAGGCGCTCAATCAACAACTCGACCCCAGTCAGCGACGATTCCGATTGCACACCGCTTTTGACATCGTGCCCAAGCCGGGCGTGGACGCGCGTGGTGGTGTGCATCCTCAGGATTTAACCGCTGTAATCAACCCACAAGGAACCTATGCTCTGATTGAGTTCACCGGGGCGCTTCCACGGGTCAAACTTTACTCCGAGTGGCGCTCACTTTCGGACAAAGAATCGCTTAATACACTGGCCCAATCTGACTTCAATCCTCACAAATCAGTGTTGGTTCCGCCAAGCAGCGTTCCGAATCCAAGCCAACCCGAAACGGATCCTGGAACGGTGGAATTTATCTCCTATTCCCCAAAACACATTGTCCTAAAAGCGAATGTTAAGACGCAAGCTGTACTTCTTCTCAACGACAAATTCAATCCTCATTGGAAGGCGAATGTGGATGAAATGTCAGTTCCAGTGTTCCGCGCCAACTACCTAATGCGAGGCGTTTATTTGGAGCCCGGAGAGCATCAGATTGAGTTCGTATTTCGTCCGCCGTTATCAGCCTTTTACATCAGTATGGGAGCCATAGTACTGGGCATCGCGCTGTGCGGCATCGTGGTGTATTTAGGCCGGCGACGAGATAAGGATTCCACTCTAACTTGAAATATTTTTTGCTTTATGCAATTGAGGCAGAAAGCTTTGCACTAATTTCCTCTCCTATCGCCAAGGAAGCTGTGGCGCCAGGGCTTGGGGCATTCAACACGTGGAGGGCGTTTTTGCGTTGAACCAGGCAGAAATCCTGAACCAGTTCCCCATCCGGCGTCATGGCCTGCGCCCGCACTCCCGCCCCGCCGAGCTCCAAATCCTCCAGCCGCACTTCGGGAACCAGCCTTTGAAGCGATGCGCAGAACAGCTTTTTGCTAAAGGAGCGCTTGATTTCCTCCCAGCTCATGCGCCGGTGCTTCCCCAAAAATCGCCAAAAACCCGGATAACTCAATGCATCAAATGCGTCGCGGAAATTGAAATCACTCTTCCGGTATCCTTCACGAGATAGCGCCAAAACCGCGTTGGGTCCTGCCTCAACGCCTCCTTTGATGAGCCGGGTGAAGTGGACTCCTAAAAAGGGAAATTTGGGATCGGGAACCGGATAAATCAAATTGCGCACCAACTGTTCTCGTTGGCGGTATAATTGATAATATTCACCGCGAAAGGGAACGATCCGCACGTCACGTCTCTCCCCTGCCAATTGGCTTACTCGATCGGAATGCAATCCGGCGCAGTTATCAGATAATCAGCTTGGAAATCGCCTGCCGCAGTTTGCGCCACCCAGGCATCTGGTAATCGTTTCAACGCATTGACCATTGCATTGACAATAATCCGCCCGCCCGAATGGATAATCCTTTCCTCCATTGCGCCACAAACTCTTTGGTAGTCCACAATTCCCTCGTCGGGCACATGAACTGCGGCCAAACCCGCCACATGGGGCTCTATTTCGCGCATTTGCGTCGAATTTAGAAGGCGCAATCCACTCAAGCCGTTTTGCTGTCCCCGTTCCAAAAGCGTATGTAACCGGGGCAACTCGGTTTCATCCACAGCAACTACCAATTTGCCGCAGATGACATGGGGAACGCCGTGCTCCCGGCAAAAGGCCACCATCTCACGAATTCCCTTGACTGCCAACCGTGCCTTAAGCGACCCCGGCTTATAATACAGCCCCGCGTGCAGCACCCCGCTGTTGCGACCACTTTGGTGTCGCCCCAAGGTGGGTTCCTTTTCCAAAACCGTGACCCGGGCCTCTGGAAACCGGCAACACAATTTGTAAGCCGTTGCAAGACCAATGATTCCACCCCCAATGAGAATGATTCGTCGAGTCTTCAATTTTTAATGACTAAAAGTATGGTTCCTATAAAACACTCATCATCACACTCAGACTTAGCGGCTCGCTAAATCAGAAGCAAAAAAATCACAAAAAAAACTACAAAAAAAAACCGGAAAGAATAATTCTTTCCGGCTTTTTAATTTAGTCTGGCGGCAACCTACTCTCGCAGAAGCTATACAACCACTACCATCGGCAATGCTGCGTTTGACGGCCGTGTTCGGGATGGGAACGGGTCGGACCACAGCTTTATGGCCACCATAAAATTCTAAAGAACATTAGTTCCTTGAAAACTACATATAAATGAAAGCAAATACAGCAACGAGTAAAAATCGCCTACCTT
>CALJZV010000276.1 GCA_937983475.1 uncultured Verrucomicrobiales bacterium | reverse complement strand
ATTGGAAGAGTTTCCAACGCGCAACCATACAATTACCGGGCTGATGTCCGTTTGCTGCGCCCGTGTGGGAAAGTCTTCGTCTTTGGTTAATATGACCGCGCCAGTCGTCATCGCGTGCTGCCAGATGGCGCCGTCCTCAGCCTCGCGCAAGCCCAGTTCGCGAACGGCCTGGGCATCGTGTCCAGCCTCGCTCAGCCAGAGGGCCAGCGCGGGCGGCAGTTGGGCGTCAACAAGGAACTTCACCGGGGAGTTACCAGAACGGGGTGATCGAGTTGCGCGGCCGCGTATTCGATCGCGGCTTGAATGTCCTCGGGCTCAAGGTCGGGGTAATCGGCCAAAATTTCCGCTTCGGGAACCCGTGCGGCCAACAGATCGAGCACATCCTTGACGCGGATGCGCATGCCCCGGATGCAGGGGCGTCCGCCGCATTGCTTGGGATTGAAGGTGATTCGATCCACGTGTTTCATACGGTGTAGGCTACTTGTCGCACCCACTATTCTCAAGCGCCAGTTCAGTAGACGGCGGTTCGGCGCGATGGCCGGGGAGACATAAAATGAACACCTCGCCTCTCTCGGACAGGGCGTATTCAACGCCACCGATAAACTGATGTTTCTTTGAGGGACTCGCTTCTTAACAGCACGCTTGATGGGCGACTCCTTTACGCAGTGTGCACCGGCTTAAAACGCAATCCTGCACAGCCTGCATTAGTCCAAGCAGTTATAAAATCATCATTTGCTAGAACTATCGAAGGATACTCGGCTAGCCGGAATACCGTCGGACATTTGGCCACAACCAATTGGTTGAGCCAAAGCTCGTGAATCACTGATATAAAATCCTCTCTTCCGTAGTTTTCCCAGACAACTTTTGAACGGTCTAAATTAAGCGCACGGACCGTCGTAAACGGATGAAACACCCACGCATGAAACCTGTGCTTTGTTTTTTTAAACATGGATTGCGGAAACTCAATGAATTCACCACTAAGGTTTGGCAGGTTCTCTATTGCGGCTTTCGCACGGGTGGAAAAAATCAGCCATCCCAGATTGTTTCCAATCACGTCCAGAGCTGGTTTATCAACCGATATATTCCAAGAAAATAATTCAAATAAGGCCGGAGCTAACGGGGCGTCACTCAAAATTTTAAATCTCGCGTCTGGAATCTCCTTTTCGACTCCGCGAATCGCGAAATGCTTATCATCAAACACAGAAATTAAATCATACCAACCCAGCGCATTGCTTTGGTCGTGAGGCATCTTGTTACAGGTGTGACGGTTATTTGTGTTGAATTTCACTGAAGACCGGGCTGCAAAAGTTAATCTCGCCCAGCACAGCAAGCCCAAGATAGCCGAACCGCTCCCGTTGGCAACGGGCTTCGTTCCCACCCCGGAAAGACTCCCCGGAGGACCGTTCATTTTCCCATTAGAAAAATGAAGAACTTGCGTCCGGTCTGAACAAAAGCAAAACTTTGCTGTCATTTTGAGAAAAGTGCCAATTCGCCTGAACGCAACAATCTGGAACCGCCCGCGACTCTGCGCCGCCGTGCTGCTGGCGCTGGGCCTTTCGCTGCTGTCCGGCTTGGGCGCGTCGTTCCGCACCCAGCTGGACCGCGCCACCACCACCGTGGGCGAGAGCGTCAACCTCTCCCTCATTTTCGAGGAGGCCGCGCCCGGCGCGCCGCCGCCCCTGCCCAGCCTGCCCAATATCCAGGTGGCCGGGAGTTCGCAGTCGCAAAATTTCGTCTTCAACAACGGCAAAACCAGCTCGCAGGTGACCTACACGTATGTCCTGATTCCCACGCAGGCGGGCGAAATCACCATCCCGCCGCTGCGCGCCACCGTCGGAAGCCAGACCCTGGTCAGCCAGCCTTTGAAATTGACGGTGCAACCGCCCGCTGACGGTCGCAGCAAGGATGGCGCAGCCGCCGAGGCGTTCCGTGAACTGCACGTGCCCAAAACCCAGATTTACCTCGGGGAAATCATTCCGTTGGAGCTGCGCCTTTACTTCCAGCACATCCGCGATGTCGGGCTGCCGCAGCTTTCGGCCGAGGGCTTTGTGTTGAGCCCCATGCCGCAGCGCCCCGACCAGAACCAGGTTCACCGCGACGGGCGCACCTACAACGTCGCCATCTTTCGCATGTCGCTTTCCGCCGCCAAGACCGGCAGCCTGACCCTCGGCCCGGCCACATGCAGCCTGACCCTGCTGTTTGATCCCCGGCGGAATTTCTTCGGCGAAACGGTCTTTGCGCGGTCACGGCCCGCCGTGTTGTCCAGCGACAGCAAAACCTTGCAGGTGCTTCCCCTGCCCCAGCAAAACCAGCCCGACACGTTCAACGGAGCCATTGGCAATTTTTCCATGAACCTCACCGCAACGCCGACCGACGTGGCCGTGGGCGATCCCGTCACCGTGCGCATCCGCGTGGAAGGGCGCGGCACGATTGAATCGCTCACGATGCCGGCGCAGCCAGCCTGGCGTGAATTCAAGGCCTACACGCCCAGCAGCAACATGGAAATGCGCGATCCGCTGGGCATCGAGGGCACCAAGGTGTTTGAACTGGTCGTGTCGCCGCAAAATGCCGGGGTGCGGGAGCTGCCGCCGTTTTCCTTCAGCTTTTTTGATCCGGACCAGAAGGCCTACCGCACGCTCACGCATCCCGCAATCCCGCTGAACGTGCGTCCCTCGGCCGCGACGCCGCAGCCGACCGTCTTTTCCGCCGCGCCCGTCACGGGCGAACCGCCGCCGGAAACCCGCGAGATTGTGCACATCAAGCCCAGCCTCGGCTCCCTCAAAACCGCGTCGGCCCCGCTCATCGCCAAGCCCTGGTTCTGGGCGGTGCAACTGACCGCGCCCGCGCTCTGGCTCGGCTCGCTGCTGATTCGGCGTCATCGCGACAGGCTGGAGAAGAATCCGCGCCTGCGCCGCCAGCGCGAGGTGGCCCGGGCGGTGGACGTGGGTTTGCAAAAAATGAAACGCCAGGCCGCCGAGCAGAAGGCCGACGAGTTTTTTGCCACGATGATTCACGTGTTGCAGGAACAGATCGGCGAGCGGCTGAACCAGCCGGCGCCGTCCATCACCGAGGCGGTGATTGACGAGGAATTAAGCCACTGCGGTTTGCGTCCGGAGACGTTGGCCCTGTTGCGCGAACTGTTCCAGACCTGCAACCAGGCCCGCTACGCGCCGCAGGCGGTCCGCACAAACCTCGATTCATTCATTCCAAAGCTGGAACGCGTGTTGAGCGAGCTCAAATCCCTGAAGCATGAGAAGGCAACCGTTACAGTTTAATTTACTTGCCGCGTTTGCGCTGCTTGTTGCGGCGCTGCCGCTGCGAGGCAGCGAACCCTCGGCCACGTTCCAGGAGGCCAATCGGCTTTATGAACAACAGCGTTACGCCGAAGCGGCGGCGGTTTACCGCAACCTGCTGAACGACGGGCAGTCTTCCGTGCCGATCCTGTTCAACCTCGGCAACGCGGAGTTCAAGGCGGGCCACCCGGGCCGGGCCATCGCGGCCTATCGCATGGCGCAGCGGCTGGCCCCTCGCGATCCCGATGTCCGGGCCAACCTTCAATTCGCCCGGGACCAGGTTCGGAACGGGCAGGCGTCCAGCGACCGCCTGGTCATTCGGATGCTGGACTGGATGACACTCAATGAATGGACCCTGGCCGTGGTTGTGCCGCTTTGGGGCTGCTTTTTGCTGCTGGCCGCCAGTTGCTGGCGGCGAAACAGCGAGAAATCACTTCGACGCCTGGCGGTGATCTGCGGCGCGGTGGCCATCGTGTTCCTCGCGCCGCTGCTGCTGGCCGCCCAACGCCAGTTGGCCAATCCCACGGCGGTCGTCACAGTCGAGGAAACGGTGGTCCGCCGGGGCCCATTCGAGGAATCGCAGAGCGCCTACTCCGTCCGCGATGGCGTTGAATTGACGGTTCTTTCCCGCCAGAACGGCTGGCTTCAGGTGACCGATGGGAACCAGCGCATCGGTTGGCTCCAGGAAACCCAGGCCACGGTAATCCAGTAACCGTCAAAAAGGTGTGTGATTATTTCCGGGTGATCCGACGCGTCCCGGGTTTGACAAGTTGAGCGCCGCCTCTCCCTGGCCGAAGGCCGGGAGAAAAGGACGCGCCGGTTGCTGATTGAATAACCCTGTTCGGCGCTCAAAAAACGCCCATACAATGAGTTTACCCGTTGCCGAACGATAATCCACTTCGCGCAAAATTACCGGTAGCCGCTCCAGAAGCCGCCCGACTTGTGGTCAAATGAAACCGCGCTGATGATGGCGCCCGGCCCGGTTTTGACACGGTATCCCGCGCGCTTGAGATAGTCCGCATCCGCCGCGGGCCAACTGTTCTCCAGCGTCAGGTTCAGTCCGCCCTCGGTGTTCATGCGCGGCGCGGCCAGGGATTCATTGCAGGTTTTGCCGTAGTAAAGGTGCTGCGTGAGAAAATCCAGAATGCCGTTGGGAATTTTCCTGCCACCCGCCCCGCCAACGGCGATCACCGGACGGCTGTCGCGCGTCACAATGGTCGGGGGGATATTGTGAACCGGGCGTTTGCGCGACCCGACCGAGATGGGATGCCGGGGCCTGCCCACAAAGGGCGGCATGGACTGGCTCAAGGTGAGGCCCAATCCGTCCACCGTGACGCGCGAACCGAAGCTGTTGCCATGGGTGAGCGTGAGGGCGACAAGGTTGCCTTCGCTGTCGGCGCTGCACAGGTTGATGGTCCCCTCGGAAAACGATTCCTCCATGTCGAACGGCAGGGCGCGCTGATTGCGGACCGCTTGCTGAATCTGGCGGCTCCATTGCTCGGCGTGCGCCTGGGACAGCAGTCTGGCCACGGGCGATTTCACCTGAAGCGGATCCCCCAAAAGCGACAGCTTGTCGTGCCAGGCGCAGCGCATGGCTTCCAGGCGGGCCTGCGTTTTTTCCACCCCCTCGGGCATGCGTTCCCAGCCCATTGCTTTCAAAATCTGAATTGTCTCCACGGTGGTGATGCCTCCGGCGCACGGAGGCGCGGTGTGAACGACGTGCCCGTTGCACTCAACTGAAAGCGGCTTGACCTCCAGCGCGCGGTATTGGGCCAGATCCCGCGCCGTCACCAGCCCGCCGTTGCGCTGGAACGCCTCGGCAATCTTCCGGGCGATGTCGCCCTTGTAAAAGCGCTCGACCGAATTGTCGCGGGCCAGTTGCTGAAGCATGCGGGCGAGGTCGGGATTGCGGAAGCGCTCCCCGGCCTTGGGCGCGCTGCCTCCGGGGAAAAACAGTTTGGCGGAGCCCGCGTCGGCCTTGAATTGTGTGCCACACCGTTCGATGAGCCCGGCAAGGCCGGCGGAAAGCACAAACCCTTCCTCGGCGAATTGGATCGCCGGCTGGAGCAGTTCGCGGAAGGACCGTGTGCCATATTTGCTGAGCGCCAGGAACAACCCCGCTGGCGTGCCGGGCAAATCCGCCGCCAGCCAGCCGAAGTTCTGGGCATCGGATTTCAGTCCGACGAACATTTCCGGGTGCGCGGCGGCCGGGGCTTGCCCGTTGGAATCAATGCAGATGATTTTTTTTCTCTTGGCCAGAGCGGTGGTCATCATGCCATAACCGCCGAAGGTGCATTGGTGCGGTGCCAAGACCGTGGGCTCGCCGCCGACCACGACGACGCCGACGGGCAGTTTTATATTTTTCTGCAAGGCGGCCAACGCGGGCTGCTCCAAAACGGCCCCGGCCAGGATGGCTTTGCCGGTCAGCCCGATCATTTTGCGGCGAGTAAGGCTCATGATTCAGTTCGGTGAATGTTTAAAAATCACAGATGGACACAAATGACCACAGATAATAATCGTTCAGAGGGAAAACGGGTGTGAATTTTTCCGGAGGATTCGACGCGTCCCCGGCTTCATGATCGCCAAGCGACACCTCTCCCCGCCCTCTCCTCCAATGAATGGAGGAGAGGGTGGCCGAAGGCCGGGCGAGGAGGACGTGCCGGTTGCTAGGTTATCCTCGCTCATCGGTGCTGGTCAGTGTTCATCGGCGTTGGCCTGAGGTGTCCTTTCGTTTTCTCAGGAAACCAGCCCTTGAGGAACTGCTCCAGCGTGCCGTCATATTCGGCCTCGGCGAGAAATTCCTTGCCCGTCTGGTTGCCCCAGGAATAGGTCATCAACAGCCGGCCCTTGAACTCGCAGAAATCGAGGTCGGAATTGTTGCTGTTCTCCGCCACCAGGATGCGGTCGCGCTGCTGCACGCTCAGGCTGGGGTTGGCGATGCGCTTGTCCTCGTCGGAATGCTTAAGCACCGGGTTGAGCGGACTGGCCTCCCAGTGAATCAAATCGCGCGAGCGCACCACCCGCATCTCATAGCTGCGTTGAGGATGATAAATGGCGGCCAGGAAAAAATTGTAATACCAGCCATCCAGAAACCGCAGCGCGTGCGGCGCGGTGTAACGGTCCTTGGCATGGACGCACTCGGGCGGCGTAAGCGTCCAGGTTTTCAAATCAGTCGAACGGGCAAACCGCGCGGTGAACGGCACGCCGGCCTGGTCTCGCGGCTCCCGGATTTCAAACATCAGCACGTAATCGCGGTCGGTTTTGCAAAGGGAGGTGTTGAAGATTTCCCAGCCGGGCAGTTGCAGCGCCGGCCACGATTCCCACGTCTCCAGGTCGCTCGAGGCGAACACCAGCACGTTGTCGCCACCGGCACACTTGGCGTCGTCAAACCGCGT
>CALJZV010000275.1 GCA_937983475.1 uncultured Verrucomicrobiales bacterium | reverse complement strand
GCCCCGGTACTTGGAGTCTCATTTGGCTTTCCCTTAACAGAATCGATTCTTTTAACCGTCAACGGAACCGCCTACATGCGGGACGATCCCGCGCTCTGGAACCTGAGCGTGGGCGCCTCAATTCCATTCGACAAAATTACGTCAAAGGCCAAATCGCTCATCTTTGAATAGCCCAAAACCCTTTGATGAGTTCCGAAGTTGATTACCCCACCTGAAATTTCATGTCCAAAAAACTAGGCATTTTCATCGTGCATGGGATGGGCAGCCAGACCAGCGATTACGCCGAGCCGATGATGGCGGAACTACAGAAGCGGCTCAAAAAACTGGGGTGCAAGCCCGATGACGTCGCCTGGCAGGCCGCCTATTGGGCCAAGGATCTGGCCAACCGCGAGCATCATCTGTGGGAGAAACTCTACGAGAAAAATGACATGGACTTCATCAAGGTCCGTCAGTTTGTCGTCAGCAGTTTCGGCGACGCGCTTGCCTATCAGCGCACCACGGATGACGGCACGGACATTTATTCAACCACGCATGAGATGATCCGGATGGAACTGGAGGCCCTGCGCCGGAAGTTGGGCAACAAGGACGCGCCCATTGTCGTCATCGCCCATTCCCTGGGCAGCGTCATCATGTCCAACTACATCTGGGACCAGCAGCATCCACAGGGCAACAATCCGACGGTGAAAAAGATCGTGGGCAAGACGCCTTTGGAGCAAATGAAAACCCTGGCCGGGCTGATCACCTTCGGCTCGAACATCGCGCTGTTCAGCCTGGCGCACACCAATTACGCGGGCGTCGCGTTTCCGCCGCAGGAATTGGATGCCACGTTGAAGCCGCTGGCCAAGTGGAACAATTATTATGACCCGGACGATGTGCTGGGTTACCCGGTCAAGCCGCTCTGCAACGCCTACGAGACGAATGATGGCGTCAAGGACCACGCGATCAATGCCGGCGGCATTCTTTCCTCATGGAATCCGGCCTCCCACTCCGCGTATTGGACGGACAACGATTTCACCGTTCCGGTGGCCAGGCAGATTGCCGAAATCGTGAAGGCGATTTGAGATGAAACGGCGTTGGTGATGCCGAGGGAGGGTTCTGCCAGTCGTCCCTTCGGGACTCTGGTCGTTTTGGACGTCATCCCGGCAGTGAACTGCCGGGCTAATTGCAAAAGTCCCTCCGGGACTGGTCCGAATACGTGACGCGCACCGCAATCAATGCGATGGACGTTTGGCGGACGCCGCAAGATGTCCCGGCAGGGACATGCGGCAATAGCCCGGCGTTTCAACGCCGGGAACTGTCAGGCAAATGAACCGAGTCCCGAACGGGACGATTGAAAACATGTCCTACGTGAGTTCCTATTTTCATTGTGTGTTCAGCACAGTCGAACGGCGTCCCATGATCACCCCTACCCTTCGGGAACGTCTGTGGCCCTTTATGGGCGGCATCGCGCGGCAAAATAAAATGAAGGCACTTGAGATTGGCGGCATCGAGGATCATGTTCACATCCTGGAGTTTGGCCATGACTAGATAAACCTCACGCCAGAGCTTTTTTTGTTGATTATACTCTAGTTATATTACTAGAGTGGCGCATGGGGTATCCGACTAAAGTCCAACTTATTGAACGCAAAGAGAGTCAGCAGTGGTATATCAACTTTCCATCGGCCATCGCGCAAGGTATGGACTTTGAAAAGGGTGAGGAGGTCGAATGGACCATCGCCGACAAGGGCCACCTCATCCTTTCCCGAAAGAAAGTTCCGCCCAATCCCATTGCTCTAAAAAAAACGCCACTCTCCTCGAAAATTTAGAGGAACTCATTGGCCAATGCGCGGGCGTATTCTCTACCACGAACATTTTCCAGCGCGCTCGGCGGCATATCCTGGCTCAACTGGCAGGCCTTGGCCGTCACACCATCAGCGGCCTGTTGCGCACCCAGAACCGTCATCAACAGGATTGGTCGGCCGATTACCGGTTTTACTCTCAGGAACGCTGCAATGAAGAGGGGGTGTTCAATCATATTCGCCAGCACGTTGAAAAGCATCTGACCTCGGGGCAACAGCTGGTGGTCGCAATGGACGATTCTCTTTTGCGCAAAACCGGCCGCCACATTCCGGGCGCACGCTGGCAGCGGGATCCCATGAGTCCGCCCTTTCATGTGAACTTTGTCCGGGGATTGCGGGTGTTGCAGATTTCAGCGGCAGTGCATCAGGGCAACGGAGCGGCACGCCTGGTTCCGATCGATTTCCAGCACGCCATCCTGCCAGCCAAACCGTCCAGAAAAGCCACACCTGCGGAACTGGAGAGTTACAAAAAGCTGCGCGCGGAGAAAAACATCAACACCGTGGGACAGCAGCGATTGGAAGCTCTGCGGGCGCAGATGGACCGTCACGGCTCGGCTGATCGGCAGTTGGTGATGGGAGTCGATGGACGTTTCACCAATAGAACCTTTTTGAAAAAACTGCCGGATCGGACGGTGATCGTGGGACGCATTCGCAAGGATGCCGTGCTGTATGCGTTACCGGAACGACAACCCGAAGTGGGGCGCAAACGCAAATACGGCAAGGTCCTGAGCACACCTGAAGAGTTGCTCAAGGATGAGAAGGCGCCCTTTCAAACGGTGCGCGCGTTTGCGGCGGGAAAGGAGCACGAGTTTGCAGTCAAAGAATCGGGGCCGGTGTTGATGAGGCTGGATCGGGGAGCTCGTCCGGTGCGGATCATGGTGATACGCCCGTTGGGATACCGATTAAAAAAAGGAGGGCGAATCCTTTACCGCCAGCCAGCTTTTTTGATGTGCACCGATTTAAAAATGTCACTGGCGGATTTTCTGCAGGATTTTTTATGGCGCTGGGACATCGAAGTGAACTTTCGCGATGAGAAAACTCTGCTGGGGGTAGGACAAGCCCAGGTGCGCAGCGAGGCATCCAACCAGAGTGCGCCCTCACTTGCGGTGGCGGCCTATGCGCTGCTGCTGCTGGCCTCCGTCCAAACATATGGAGCCAATGGGGCTCCCGATCGCCTGCATCAAGCCAAATGGTATCAACGCAAAGGCAAAGATCGCGCCACCACCAATGAACTGATCAGTCAACTACGACGGGAACTATGGAGTGAATCGATCAATCAGGCGCATTTATCCGACTTCTTGTCACCAGGTGTATCAAACGAGAACTCGCAAAAACCCTCTGTGCCTCTCGCTTCAGCTTTGTTTCTGCATACCAATTGAAAATTCATGGCCAAACTCCAGCATGTTCACATCCTGCTGTCACTCCCCTCGACAATGCCGGTTTCCAAGGCGTTGCAATTGATCAAGGGCGGTTCCTCCAAATGGGTTCACGAAACTTTTCCCGAGCATCGACTGTTTGCGTGGCAGGAGAACTACGGGGCGTTCAGCGTGAGCGTGTCGCAGTTGGACGCGGTCGCGCAATACATCCGGAACCAGCAGGAACATCACCGCAAGGCGACCTTCCGGGAAGAATTTGTGGCGTTGCTGGACAAGCACGCCATTCCGTATGACGAGCGGTATTTGTGGGAATAAATTTCAGTTATCTTGGGGAACTCCGACTATTTGGGACGCCATCCCTCATTGAACTGCCGGGCGATTGCCAAAAGCCTCCTTGCGTCGGGGCCTGCGGGAAAAGTAAATCAAAATTTCCCAAGGGAATCAGCCATTGACTCTGGTTTGCCCTTTGTTAGAGTCCCGCCGCAATTTCTGCGGAACATTCCCAAAGAAAACAATTAACGCATCCTTATTGATTAATATGGCATCCAAAGCGACGAAATACGTTTACACCTGGGGCAATAAAAAAGCCGATGGCGACGGCTCCATGAAAGCCCTGCTCGGCGGCAAAGGCGCCAACCTCGCGGAAATGACCCGCATCGGCCTGCCCGTGCCCCCGGGGTTCACCATCACCACCGAAGTCTGCACCTATTACTACGACCACAAACGGACTTACCCCAAGGAACTCCAGTCCCAGATCGAGGCGGGAGTCCGAAACATGGAGAAGATCATGGGCTACAAGTTCGGCGACGCAAAAGGCTTCCCGCTGCTGGTGGCCGTGCGCTCCGGCGCCCGCGATTCGATGCCGGGCATGATGGACACGATTTTGAATCTCGGCCTCAACGACCAGACGGTCGTGGCCTTGGAGAATGCCACGAAGAATTCGCGGTTCGCCTGGGACTGCTACCGCCGTTTCATTCAGATGTACGGCGACGTGGTGCTGGGCGTGCAGAAGCGCGCCGGCGAGGACCATGAGCCGTTCGAGAGCGTCATCGAAGGCTACAAGCACGAGAAGTATCACGCCCACGTGGACGACAACACGCTCACAACCGAGGACCTGAAGGATTTGATCGGGCGGTTCAAGCTGCTGGTGAAGGAGCGCACTGGAAAGGATTTCCCGAACAATCCGTGGGACCAGCTCAAGGGCGCGATCGGCGCCGTGTTTGGTTCCTGGATGAATGACCGCGCCATTGTGTATCGCCGCAAATACAACATTCCCTCCGAGTGGGGAACGGCGGTCAACGTGCAGGCGATGGTGTTCGGCAACACCGGCGAAACGTCCGGCTCGGGCGTGGCGTTCACGCGCAACCCGGCCAACGGCGTGAAGGAATTCTACGGTGAATTTCTCATGAACGCCCAGGGCGAAGACGTGGTGGCGGGCGTTCGCACTCCCGACCCGGTGGCCAAGCTCAAGAAAGTCATGCCTCCGGCCTACAAGGAGCTGGACCGCATCCGCGCCGTGCTGGAGAAGCATTTCAAGGATGTGCAGGACTTCGAGTTCACGATCCAGGAAGGAAAGGTGTTCATGCTCCAAACGCGGAACGGCAAGCGCACCGCAATGGCCGCGCTGAAGTTCTCCATGGACATGTTCAAGGAGAAGCTCATCGACTGGGAAACCGCCGTGATGCGCAACCCGGCAGACCAGTTGGACCAGCTTTTGGCTCCTGTGTTTGACGCCGGCGAAACCAAGAAGGCGATTGCCACCGGGTTGCCCGCCGGCCCCGGCGCGGCTTCCGGCAAAATATACCTCAACGCCGAGCGCGCCGTTGTGGCCGCCGAGAAAGGCGAGAAGGTTCTGCTCGTCCGCGTTGAAACCTCACCGGAGGATTTGCGCGGCATGATTGCCGCCGAGGGAATTCTGACAGCTCGCGGCGGCGTTTCGTCGCACGCGGCCCTGGTGGCCCGCCAGATGGGCAAGGTTTGCATCTGCGGCGCGGCGGCACTGGAGATTGATTACGACAAGAAGTGCGTCAGGGTGGATGGCCAGACATTCAAGGAAGGCGATTACCTCTCCATCGACGGCACGGCAGGCACGGTGTACGCGGGCGAACTGAAGACCGCACCCTCGGAAATCATCACCGGCCTCATCAGCGGCAACAAGGCCGCCCAAAAGACCGAGAAGTTCAAGAGCTTCCAGCAGCTCATGAAGTGGTGCGAGAAGGCCACCCGCATGTCGGTCCGCACCAACGCGGACAATCCCGAGCAGACCCGCAACGCCGTCGCCTTTGGCGCCACCGGCATCGGGTTGTGCCGCACCGAGCACATGTTTTTCGAGGGCGACCGGATTGACGCCATGCGCGAAATGATTCTCGCCGAGACGGTCGAGGCCCGCGAAGCGGCTTTGGCCAAGCTGCTGCCGTATCAGCGCGAGGATTTCCACGGCATATTCAAGGCGTTGAAGGGCTTCCCGGCAACCATTCGCTTCCTCGATCCGCCGCTGCATGAGTTCCTGCCGCACACCGAGGAGCAGCAGACCGATCTGTCGCGCAAGCTCGGCATTCCGGTCGGGAAAATCATGAACCGCGTGCATGAACTGCATGAGTTCAACCCGATGCTCGGCTTCCGCGGCTGCCGTCTGGGCATCAAGTATCCGGAAATCACCCGCATGCAGGCGCGCGCCGTGTTTGAGGCCGCCGCCCTGTGCGCGAAGGAAAAGATCAAGTGCAACCCGGAAATCATGATTCCGCTGGTTGGATTCAAGAAGGAACTCGATCTGCAGGTGGCCATTGTCCACGAAGTGGCCGAGCAGGTGCAGAAGGAGCAGAAGGTCAAGCTCACCTACAGTGTCGGCACGATGATCGAAGTGCCGCGCGGCGCTCTGACCGCCAATGAAATTGCCCAGACCGCTGAGTTCTTCAGCTTCGGCACCAATGACCTTACCCAGACGACCATGGGCATGAGCCGCGATGAATCCGGCAGTTTCCTTGGGCCTTATCAAGAGGCGGAAATTGTGAAGAAAAATCCGTTCGCGACGATTGACCAGACCGGCGTCGGGCAGCTTATGGAAATCGCCATCGCCAAGGGGCGATCCACCCGTCCCAACATCAAGTTGGGCATCTGCGGTGAGCACGGCGGTGACCCGGATTCGGTGAAATTCTGCCACCGCATCGGGTTGAATTACGTCAGTTGCTCGCCGTTCCGCGTGCCCGTGGCGCGGTTGGCTGCCGCCCAGGCCGCCATTGAGGAAAAGCGCGCCAAGGCTGCTGCCGGCAAGACGGCGAAAAAGAAAAAGTAAAAGTTAACTTGGATTCACGAGCCGCTCCGACCTCGAGTTGGAGCGGCTTTTATTTTCTGTAAACTTGCACCGTGCGGCGAGTTTCCTTGTGAGGATTGCGAAAACGCGATTAAAGTAACCGCAGCACGATGACAACCGGATTCAAATCCTTTTTGCAGCGGTGGTTAATCAACACCCTGGCGGTGCTGGTGGCGACTTATTTGGTCAAGGGCATTCAGTACGGCTCCTGGCTGGACTTGTTTGTGGCCACCCTGATTCTGGGCATCCTCAATGCGTTCTTGCGCCCGCTGCTGTTGCTGTTGTCGCTTCCGATTCTGGTAGTGACGCTGGGTCTGTTTACATTGGTCATCAACGCGGGTTTGCTTTTGCTGGTTAGTTTCCTGATGGGCGCGGCGAATTTCCATGTGGACGGATTCTGGTCGGCATTCTGGGGCGCGCTGGTCATCAGCATTGTCTCCCTGGTGCTCAATTCCTTGACCGGTTCGGGCGAATCGCGGGTCCGGTTCGAGCGCAAGAAGACGCCCGATAAAAAATCGGATGGCGGTGGCGGGCCAGTGATCGACGTTTAAGCATGCGCCTTCAGTCGGTAGGCGGCTGACAATGTGGCGACGCCCTTGGAATTAAAATCCTTCTCAAAGTCCGTGACCACTGACGCCAATTCCTGTGGCGTTGGCACCGCTTCAAAGACAGTTGCAAGGTCAAACACCCGGTTCATTTGACTGAAATAATCGGCATCGTCCGTGCGCAGGTAAACCGTTCCGCCCGGCAGGAGAACCCGCTCAGCCAAGGAGGGAAACCGTTCATTGATGAGGCGGTATTTGCGGTGTTTGCGCTTGGGCCAGGGATCGGGAAAATATACATGCAGAGCGGTGAGGGATTTTGGTGGAAGCAGGTATTCCAGAAAATAAGAGGCTTCAATGCGCGTCACGCGAAGGTTTCGCAACCCAAGGCGCTGTCCCTTACGGTCAATTTTTCTGAGGCGCCCCAGCAGCCTTTCCACACCAAAGAAATTTCGCTCTGGATGCAGCGCGGCGTATTGCGCGAGGAAGGAGCCGTCCCCTGCCCCCAGTTCCACTTCAAGCGGTTGGCCGGATTCAAAAAGGCCCGTCACATCCATTGGCTCCAGAATGGAGGCAATGCGATGGATGAGGCTGGTTGAAACGGGTTGTGACGGCTCCGCATGCATGGCGGGATACTGTATGAGGCGACAGCGCAAAGCCAAACGGGAAATTTAACCGATGCTGAAAAACTTGTTGCCTCATGCCAGATGACAGGCAGCCCAGTGCCCGGGGGAAATTTCCCGAAGCGCCGGTCGTTCCACTTTGCAGCGGGCCTCCGCCACCGGGCAGCGAGGGTGAAACGGGCAGCCCGAAGGCGGGTTGATGGGAGAAGGCACGTCTCCCGAAAGCAAGATGCGTTGACGCTTGGATTCGGGGTCCACTTCCGGCACGGCGGAAATCAGCGCCTGGGTGTAGGGATGCAAAGGACGCTCAATGACAATTTGGGCCGGTGCCAGTTCGACGATTTTGCCCAGATACATCACCATGATGCGGCGGCTGATATGCTTCACCACAGCCAGGTCATGAGCAATGAACAGGTAGGCCAGACTCCGGTCGCGCTGCAAATCCTGGAGGAGATTGATGATTTGGGCCTGCACGGACACATCCAGCGCGCTGACGGGTTCGTCGCAAATGATGAGCTTGGGCTCCACCGCCAATGCCCTGGCGATGCCGACGCGCTGGCGCTGGCCGCCGCTGAATTCATGCGGATAGCGCTCGGCGTGGGCTTCATTTAAGCCGACTGCTTTTAGCAGTTCCCGGACTCGATTGCGGCGAGCCTGAGCGGAGCCCGCAAGGCGGTGAATGTCGAGCGCCTCGCCAATGATCTCCTCAACCGTCATGCGGGGATTCAATGAGTTGACCGGATCCTGAAAAATCATCTGCATCCCGCGCCGCACTGCCTTCATTTGCCCCCCAGCCAGTAAGGAAACATCATTCTCCTCAAATTGAATGGTGCCGGCAGTCGGCCTGACCAACTTCACGATGGCACGACCCAGTGTGCTTTTGCCGCAACCGCTTTCTCCGACGAGCCCAAGCGTTTCACCCGGCTCAATTGTAAAACTGACACCGTCCACTGCCTTGACATGCGCCTTGACGGCGCTGAACAGGCCTTTTTTTACGGGAAAATGAACCTTGAGCCCCGCCACCCTAAGCAAGGTCGAAGACTGTTGAAGCCCAGTTCCCTGCGGGTTGGACACATCCTCAACACTCATGGGCCGGGCAGAATTCATCAGGAATATTCCTCCTCGATCAACTCCCTGGCATAGGCGCAACGCACCCAGCGGTTGGCTTCGATTTCCATGAGGTCCGGCGCGGTTTTTTCGCACTCGGGGCGCGCCGAGGGGCAGCGTGGATAAAAACGGCAACCGGAAGGAAATTGTCCGGGCGCAGGCACAGTCCCAGAAATCGCAGGCAACCGCTCGCTTCCACCGGACAACTGCGGAATGGAATGCATCAAAGCGCGGGTATAAGGATGGAAAGGGCGCTTCAGCAAATCCCGGGCAGAAGCCTCCTCGACGACTTGCCCGGCATACATGACCGCCACCCGGTCGGCAAGGTCGCCAATAATGCTCAGGTTATGAGTAATTAAAAGAATGCTCATCCCAAGCTGCTGTTTCAAATCGCGAAGCAAATCAAGAATCTGCGCCTGGATGGTGACGTCCAGCGCTGTGGTGGGCTCGTCAGCAACAAGAAGCTTTGGCTGCGAAGCCAACGCCATCGCAATCATCACGCGCTGCTGCATGCCTCCGGACAATTCAAAGGGGTAATTGTGCAGCCGTTGTTCCGGCGCGGGAATGCCAACCAGTTTCAACAATCGAATGACCTCGGCATCGTTGGCTGCTTCAGGCCGGTGAAGTTTGAGCGATTCCTTGATTTGTCGCCCAACGCGGAACACCGGATTCAGGGAAGCGCCCGGTTCCTGAAAAATATAGCTGATCACACCGCCGCGAATGGCCCTCAATTCACCGGAAGACATTTTCAGAACATTGCTCCCGTTGATGCAGATGGATCCTTTAGTGTAACGGGCCGGCGGAGTGGGTATCAACCTTGCCAGGGAAAGGGCTGTCACGCTCTTGCCGGACCCGCTTTCGCCGACCAGACAGAGCGATTCCCCTGCCCTGATTGACAGCGACACGCCGTCGAGCACGCGGATGGGCCCACTGTCGGAGACAAACTCCAGTTGCAGGTCATTGATTTCGACAAGATGGGACATTTTTCAGCGC
>CALJZV010000274.1 GCA_937983475.1 uncultured Verrucomicrobiales bacterium | reverse complement strand
CGTTCGCCGCAACCAAACCCGGAACCACAGTTCGCTCCCCGTAAACGCAACGCACGGTTCCGTCCAGTTGGGCCAATCCCCCGGCCAGGCGCAAGGAAAACCGCGGCGCCAGAGGCTCAAAGGAAAAATCGCCCGCGCTGAAATCGCATTCCAATGCGCCAGACGCCAACAGCGCGGGCAAATCCTGGCTAACAAACTGCGGCACCTGCGCGCGTTCGATCCGAACCGGCCCTTGCATCACTGGCAGGCAGCCTTGGGGCAGCCCCAAAGGCTGAAAACATTTGTCGGCATACACCCAGAGAATTGTTCCACCCGGCACCAACTCGATTCCCTGCGGGCTTGATTTGAGTTGCAGGAGGATTTCACCGGTCTGCTCCAGCGTGGCTCGCAGAGGAAGGACTCGTGGCTCGATGCGAATCTCCACTGGCGTTGCCTTGCCCATGGTGACCCGCGGATGCTCCGCAAGCCGGTCCAACATTCGAGCAAACCCGGCGATGTTAATCTGCATCATCCCGGGAATCTCCCCACCGGCCTGAGCCTCGATTTCATCCAGCAACGCCGCGTCGCTTGGAGTAAAATAAAAGGTTTTTTGCCTGGGCAACGCATTGAGCGGCATGCGCCCAGAAGGGATTGCCGCCTCGAAGCAAAGCATGATTTTTCCCCGGCGAATCGCCTCGGGCAAATTGGGCGGCAATATTACAAACAGCTCCGCTGGCTCCCCCAAATCAGCCCTCTGCAACCACGACCGGCGCGCGGTGCTCGCATCGACAGGACCTTGGGCCAAGCCGGCTTTTATTTCCTTACCCGGTTTTGTTGGAGCGGCAACAGGGGGCTTGAGAAAATGCAGACCGATGGCGACGGAGTGCGCGCAAATGGTGCCCCATTCCCGTGACTGGCGGCAGGTGCAGAGGTTCTCCACATTGGTGGCGCTCTTGATGCACAGCCCCGCGCGATAGGAGGTTTCGCCCGCCTGAACCACGCCCCGCAACACTGGTGGTGACCAGTCCGAACTCAACACCTTGTCCGCGGCAAGGTAGCCTCGCGCCTGCTTGACGGCGTCCCAACCGGCAAGACTAATGAAGAATTTTTCGGTCAGTTCCACGGAACTCATCGGCCAGTAGCATACGATGGAACGCCTGCCGCACCAGCGCCTTTGTTGCATTTTGACGAACAAACTTCCGGAACCTGCCTGTTGCCCGCTTCGGACTGTTTGTATATCTTCTGCCCGCTTCTACATTTAACCAATGATGAAGAACACAATGGAACAAACGCAACGCGACCAAGAAAATAAAACTCCAGCCGGGAGCAAGAGTGCGGCTGAAGCCGGGCACAATCCGGAAAACCCCGGCACCGAAATGCCCGTGTCCACGCCGCTCACCCAGGAACAACTGGAGGAGTTGAAGGAGAAAGCCTCCAAAGCCGAGGAATACTGGGACCGCCTGCTGCGGCAGATTGCCGACTTCGACAATTTCAAGAAGCGCGCGGCCCGGGACCGACTGGACGCCATCAAGTACGCCAATGAGGCGCTATTGGAAAAACTGATCCCGGTGATGGACAATTTTGACATGGCCATGGCGGCCGTTACCGCGTCCGAGAAAAACTCCGCTGATTCCATTCGCAAGGGAGTGGAGATGATTCACGCGCAGTTTAAATCCGTGTTGAATGAGTCAGGTTTGGAGGAAATAAACGCCCAAAACCAGCCGTTCGACCCCAATTTTCACGAGGCCGTTTCCCAAAAGGAAACCGACGAAGTCCCAGACGGCCACGTGGCGCAACAGGTTCGCAAAGGTTACAAATATCGCGACCGCCTGATTCGCCCCGCTGCCGTGGTGGTGGCCAAGAAACCTGCCGCCTGATCTGATCCGCCCTATGTCCTCCAAACGCGATTATTACGAAGTCCTCGGCGTGGAACGCTCCGCAACTGCCGAGGAAATAAAAAAGGCCTACCGGAAGCTCGCGGTCAAATTTCATCCGGACAAAAACCCCGGCGACAAGGACGCCGAGGAAAAGTTCAAGGAATTGAGCCAAGCCTACGAAGCGTTGAGCGACCCGCAAAAACGCGCGGCTTACGACCAGTATGGCCACGCGGCATTCGACCCGCGCAAGCGCGGGTTTGGCGGCGCGTCGGGCGGCGGGTTCCACGATCCGTTTGAAATATTCAGAGAAGTCTTCGGCGGAGGAGGGAGCATCTTCGACGATCTGTTTGGCGGCGAGCGGCGCGATCCCTCGGGCGCGCAACGCGGCTCGGACCTCCGCTACGACATGGAAATCAGCTTTCTCGATGCCGCGCTGGGTTGCGAAAAGGAAATTTCCGTCAACAAACTGGAACAATGCGACGCCTGCTCCGGCAGTGGCGCCGAATCCGGTTCCGGCGTCAAAAACTGCTCCACCTGCGGCGGTCGCGGCCAGGTGATCATGTCGCGCGGCATTTTCAGCATCGCGCAAACCTGTCCCCGCTGCGAAGGACGCGGCAAAGTCATCGAGAAGCCGTGCAAAAAGTGCCATGGCGCCGGGCGCGCGGAAAAGGGATCGAAGATCAAAATCCGGATACCCGCCGGCGTGGACAGCGGTTCGCGCCTGCGTTCCTCCGGAAACGGCGAGGCAGGACTTCGGGGCGGCCCTCCCGGCGATCTCTACGTCGTATTGCACGTCCAGCCTCACGATATTTTCGAGCGAGACGGAGATGACCTGGTTTGCGAAGTCCCAATCAGCTTTGTGCAGGCGGCGCTTGGCGCCGAAATCGAGGTCCCCACACTGACCGGCAAGGCGCAAATCCGCATTCCGGCTGGCACCCAATCCGGAACGATTTTCCGGCTCAAGGGCAAAGGCGTCAAAAATGTGCAAGGCTACGGCCAAGGTGATTTGCATGTCCGCGTCGTTGTCGAAGTGCCCGCCGACCTCAACAGCGCCCAACGGCAGAAACTGCAAGAGTTCGCCGAATTGTGCGACGAAAACGTCAATCCCATCTCCAAGAGTTTCTTTGAAAAGGCCAAGAGCTTTTTCCGCTGATAAATGCCGGACCGGGAGGCAACTGCACCATGCACCGCTTTTATTTGCCGCCCACCGAATGTCAGGGGCCGGAGATTCTTCTCAGCCCGCGCGAATCGCATCATGCCGCGCAAGTGCTTCGTCTGCGCGCCAAGGATGAAGCCATCGTTCTCGACGGCGCGGGACGGCAACTCAAATGTGTGGTTCGAGGCGTGTCCAAAAAGGAAGTCATTCTGTCCGTCCTTGAGGAAAATAAAACACCACGGCCCGCTTGCAGCATGACTTTGGTCCAGGGGCTGCCCAAGGGAAAAACCATGGACGGCATCGTTCAAAAAGCCACCGAACTGGGCGTGGCGCGAATCGTTCCCCTGCTCTCCGAGCGCGCGGTGCCGCACCTTGAGGGCGAGCGACTGGAGGAAAAGCAAACCAAATGGCAACAGACCGCCATCGAGGCGATCAAGCAATGCGGCCAACCCTGGCTGCCCGAAGTCACCCTTCCGCAAACGCTTCCGGTCGCGTTGGAAACCACCGCCCAGTCAGAACTTCAACTGGTGGGCTCCCTTCAGGCCGGGAGCCGTCATCCCCGGGACTGTTTCAACCAGTTCCGCAGCCATCATCACCGCAAGCCGCAGGATATTTGCCTGTGGGTCGGCCCGGAAGGCGACTTTTCAACACCGGAACTGGAGCAACTTCACGCGGCGAACGTGCTGCCCATCGCCTTCGGCCCCCTGGTGTTGCGCAGCGACACCGCGGCCCTCTACGGCCTCTCAGTGCTGAACTACGAACTACAGAGCCATTGACCGCCTTCAGAGGCGCCCTGGCCCTGCTGCCTGCGTTCAATACTGCCGTGGCTGTTGCCCCTGCGGATTATTGGTGCCGTTGGTTTCAACCTGGCTCGGCGTTCCAGCTGGCTCCTCAACTGTAGTATCCGCCCTTTCGCAACCGGTGACCGCCAACCCGATCACAGCCAACAAAACAAGTAGTTCTTTCTTCATAATGCTCCTTTTAGACGCACCCAGCGTCCACGCACGATGACACAGCCGACATCGGCGGCAATGGGCGAAATCCCCGATTGAAGGGTCGTGAGGAAAAATGATGTCCGCGACGGTGGGGCTCGCCATCATCGCCGTTTGACACCCTCTCGCCCCCTTCGTAAGTTCGCCGGGCCATGTTTAAGTTAGTCGCGCCTTACAAGCCCGCCGGCGATCAACCGCAGGCCATCGCCAAATTGTCGGAAGGGCTGCTGAGCGGCGCTAAGCACCAGGTTCTCCTGGGCGTCACCGGCTCTGGCAAGACCTTCAGCATCGCCAATGTCATCCAGCAGTCGCAGCGTCCCACGCTGGTCATCTCCCACAACAAGACCTTGGCGGCGCAACTCTATGCCGAGTTCAAAGGATTCTTCCCCAACAACGCGGTGGAATACTTTGTCAGTTATTTCGATTACTACCAACCGGAAGCCTACATCGCCCGCACCGACACATTTATTGAAAAGGATTCCAGCATCAACGAGGAGATTGAGCGGTTGCGCATTTCCACCATGAGCTCGCTGATCTCCCGCCATGACGTGGTTGTCGTGGCCAGCGTTTCGTGCATTTATGGCATCGGCAGCAAGGAGGATTATGAGGCGCTGCTGCTGCCGCTCCGCACCGGCATGGAAATTTCCCGCGACCAGATGCTGAGCCGGTTTGTAGACATGCAATATTCCAGGAATGACGTGTCGGTCGAGCGCGGGCGCTTCCGGGTGCGCGGCGATGTGGTGGAAATTTCCCCATCGGGCACCGAGGACGCCATCCGCATTGAATTCTTCGGGGACGAAATTGAGCGCCTGACGAAGTTTGACCCGCTGACGGGCCACAAGCTGGAGTCTCTGGAATCGCTGATTATATTTCCCGCAAAGCAGTTTGTGTCCCCCGAGGATAAAACCAAACGGGCCATACTTTCCATTCGCGAGGAACTGGGAGAGCGCATCGCGTGGTTTGAGGCGCGCGGCAAGCTGCTGGAGGCCCAGCGGGTGAAGATGCGCACCGAATACGACCTGGAAATGCTCGAGGAAATGGGCTTTTGCCCCGGCATTGAAAACTATTCCCGTCATCTGGCCGGACGCGCCCCGGGCTCGCGCCCCTGCACGCTGCTGGACTTCTTCCCAAAGGATTACCTGCTCGTCATTGACGAATCGCACGCCACGGTGCCACAACTGGGCGGCATGTATGCCGGTGACCGATCTCGCAAGGAAGTGCTCGTCGAGCATGGTTTTCGCCTCCCCAGCGCGTTGGACAACCGCCCGCTGAACTTCGATGAATTCCAATCGCTCCAGGGCCAGACCATTTACGTCAGCGCCACCCCCGGCCCCAGGGAAATTGACTGGGCCAAAGGCCGTGTCATCGAAATGATTGTTCGCCCCACCGGCCTGGTGGACCCGAAAATCACCGTCAAGCCGCTTGAAGGCCAGGTGGATGATTTGATCGAGGAAATCCGAAAGCGCGCCGACGCAAAGGAGCGCATTTTGGTCACCACCCTGACCAAGCGCACCTCGGAGGAACTGACCGACTACCTGCGCGACATCGGCATCAATGTCCGTTATCTCCACAGCGAGATTGACGCCATCGAGCGCGTTGAAATCCTCCGCTCGCTCCGCAAAGGCGATTTCGACGTGCTGGTGGGCATCAACCTGCTGCGTGAAGGGTTGGACCTCCCCGAGGTGTCGCTCGTGGCCATCCTTGACGCGGACAAGGAGGGGTATCTTCGCAGCGCCACCGCGCTCATTCAAACCGCAGGCCGCGCCGCGCGCCATCTCAAAGGCGAGGTGATCCTGTATGCCGACGTGATGACCCAAAGCATCCAGAAATTTCTGGCTGTGTCCGATTATCGGCGTCAAAGGCAACTCGCCTACAACAAGGAGCACAACATCACGCCCCGCAGCGTCAGCCGCGCCGTTGAGGAAAGCCTGGCCGTTTACAAGCAAACGCGCTCGGCGGCGGACAGCGTGACAGCGCTCCGCGATGCCGGCGGCTTCGACGTGACGGAAACCTTGCGGGAATTGCAGGAGGAAATGGTCGCCGCCGCCAACAATCTGGAGTTCGAGAAAGCCGCCCATCTGCGCGACCAGATTCGCGAACTCAAACGGGCCACCGGAACCGAGGACAAAACGGAATCCTCGGTGAATTATAAGACCGACAAAAAGAAAAAGCCGGGGCGCGCCCCAAACGCCAAAGCCAATAATCCGGTTTAACTTAATCCGCATCCCTCAACATGTGGTTAAAACACCAACAGCCTGACTTC